>JBEKBD010000043.1:0-21333 GCA_050015575.1 Roseiarcus sp.
GAGCCGTTGCGCGAGGCCGCGGCGGCGCTCGGCGAGGCCGGCGAGCCGCGCCTGCGGCGATTGGCGCGCCAGCCGGCGCGACAAATGGGCGAGCGCGAGCGAGCGCGCGTCGAAGCCCTCGCGCGAGCGCGAGCGCAGGCGCGCCAGCGCCGCGTCGAGCCGTTGGCGCGGCATGGCCAGGATCGCTTCGCCCGACGGCAGCGCGCGAAGAAGCGCGCGCAAATCGGCGCGGCGGCGCTCCGCCAGACGCAGCGCGGCGCGGCGCAGCCGGCCGTCGAGATCGGAGAGGTTCGCCAGCAGTTCGGAGCGCACGGGAACGCTCAGCTCCGCCGCGGCGGTCGGCGTCGGCGCGCGCACGTCGGCGGCGTGGTCGATCAGCGTCCAGTCGGTCTCGTGGCCGACCGCGGCGATCAGCGGAATTTCGCTCTCCGCCGCCGCGCGCACCACGATTTCCTCGTTGAAGCTCCAGAGGTCCTCCAGCGAGCCGCCGCCGCGCGCGACGATCAGCAGATCGGGCCGCGGGATCGCGCCGTCGGGGTCGAGCGCGTTGAAGCCGCGGATCGCCTGCGCCACCTCCGCCGCCGAAGTCTCGCCTTGCACCCGCACCGGCCACACCAGCACATGGACGGGAAAGCGATCGGCGAGGCGATGCAAGATGTCGCGGATCACCGCGCCGGTCGGCGATGTGACGACGCCGATGACGCGCGGCAGGTAGGGAAGCAACTGCTTGCGCGCGGGATCGAACAGGCCCTCGGCAGCGAGCGCGCGCCGGCGCGCCTCCAACAGCGCCATCAACGCGCCGACGCCCGCCGGCTCCAGCGATTCGACGACGATCTGATAGGCGGACTTGCCGGGAAAGGTGGTGATCTTGCCGGTCGCGACGACTTCCAGCCCCTCCTCCGGCTTGACGCGCAGCCGCGCGAACACGCCCTTCCAGATCACCGCGTCGAGACGGGCGTTGGCGTCTTTGAGCGAAAAATAGACGTGGCCCGACGAATGCGGCCCGCGATAGCCGGAGATTTCTCCGCGCACCCGGACATAGCCGAAGCGATCCTCGATCGCGCGCTTCAGCGCGCTCGACAGTTCGGAGACGGAAAACTCGGGCGCGTTGGCGCCGGGGGCCTCGGATTCGCTCATGAGGCGACTATGCCGCAGACAAGCGGGCGAGGCCAGGGCGGAGCGGAAGCGCGCACAGGGGAGTTTCCGCGCGGCGCGGAGAGCGGGCGTTTCGAGCGCGCGACGCCGCCCTCGGTCTTCACAAACCGCTCCCATCCGATCACACTGCGGCCAATCTCGCTCGCGCTTCGGCCGCCCTCCGAGCGCTAGGCGGGCGCAGGGGCTAACCGATGACCGCGGTCCGACGCCCTCGTCGTCCGCGGGCGCCGAGTTTGGTGGAACGGCATGACGCAGGCCATCTGGACGCAGAGTTACGCCGTCAACACCATGGTCGTGAACGTTCAGAAGCGGCTCGGCCTCGTCGGTCTGCTCAGCATTTTGCAAGACGTCGCGTGGGCGCACGCCGACCACCTTGGCCACGGCTACGAGGCCACGATGGAGAAGGGCGCGATCTGGGTTCTCAGCCGTCAGAAACTCGTCATGACCAATTGGCCGATTTGGCGGGACGAACTGCTCGTCCGCACCTGGGTTCGACCGATCCGAGGACCGCTGGTCCATCGCGACTACGAGATGCTGATCGGCGATCGCAAAGTCGGAGAATGCACCGCCAGTTGGCTGACTTTGGACGTGAAAACGCGACGGCCGGTTCGGCCCGCTGTCGCCGGAGCGCAACTAGAATGCCGATCGGACGGCGCGCTCGCCTCGACGCCGGAGAAGATCGCGGTGCGCGAGGACCTCGCCGAAGCGACGAGATTCTCCGTGCGCAACAGCGACCTGGATTTAAACGGGCACGTCAACAATACCCGCTACGCCCAATGGATTCTCGACTCGGCGGCGTTCGAGGCGCAGCGGACGGTTCGCGTCGACCGCTACGAGGTGAACTTTCTGGCGGAGGTTCAGGTTGGCGACGCGGTGGCGATCGAAAGCGCGCCGCTCGAGGCGCCGCCGAAGCGCGCGACGCCCCTGTATTTCCTGGGACGGCGCTTGTCGGACGGCGCCGCGGCGTTCGCCGCGCTTCTTGGCGTCGTCGCGGTAGATACGGGCTGACGGGAGATTCCAAAGCCGAAGCATCCCCTTGCGAAACAGCATCGCGGAGCCCGTCCGCGAAGTTGGCGGGTCCGACGAATCGTTTGTGATTCTCGTGTGCGCTTCGCGCCCAACTCAGCCGCTCGGCCGAAGGTCGCTGCGCCAACGAGGGGTCGCTGCGGCGAAATTGTGTTCGCTCGAGCGTATCGAGTAGACTGATCGCTCTCATCCCGTGAACCCTCGCCGAGGAGCGAGCCGTCCCGATTCTCGGGGATCAATCGGTTGTCGCGCCGATCGGCGACGGGACGGTGGGCCGATGCAAACAGGAGTTCGGAGCATGGCGGTTCTTGTCGGCTATCTCGGCGCGCTCGCCGCCTTCTTCGTCGCAGACATGATCTGGCTCGGCGCGACGGTCGACCGCATCTACCGGCCGGTCCTGGGCGATTTGGCCGCGGCGAGCGTCAATCTTCCGGCCGCGGCCGCGTTCTATCTCCTCTTTCCGATCGGCCTGATGGTCTTCGCCGTGAGCCCGGGATTGCGCGGCGAATCGCTCGCCCTGGCGGCGCTGAACGGCGCGCTGTTCGGCTTCTTCACCTATGCGACCTACGACCTGACCAATCAGGCGACGCTGCGCAACTGGACGACCCCGCTCACGCTCGTCGACGTCGGCTGGGGCGTCGCGCTCGGCGCGATCGCCGCGTCGGCCGGTTTTCTCGCGGCGACGCGTTTAGCCGCCCACTAAGAACTCCTCAGAAGAGACGCGGAAAGAAGATCGGCGTGCGCGCCTGATAGGCGGCGAACCTCTCGCCTCGCGTGCGCTTCAGGTGGTCTTCCAGCGGGGGAACGCCGGACGCGTAACGCAGCGTCGCATACATCAGGAGGGGCGCGAGCGCCGCCGCCCAACTCGCGCCGTCGCGATCGATCGCGACGACGGCGAAGGCGACCCAGACCAGCCACTCGAAAAAGTAGTTCGGGTGCCGCGATCGGCGCCAAAGCCCGACGTCGCAGACGCCGCCGCGATTGGCGGGGTTCGCTCGAAATCGCGCGAGTTGCGCATCGGCGCAGGATTCGCCGAGAAGCGCGCCGGCGAAAATCAGCAGGCCGGCCCAATCCTGGGCGCGCCAGCTCGGCGAGGGGGCCTGCGCAGCGAGAGCCACGGCGAGGGCGAGCGCGGCGCCGACCAGCGCCTGAGCCTGGAGAAACCGGAACAGACGCCTCGGCGCGACCGCGCCCCATTCTTCGATCAGCTTGCGGTAACGCGGATCGTCGGGCGCCTTTCTCGTCCGTGCGACAATGTGCAGGCCGAGGCGCGCCGACCACAGCGCCGCCGCGCCGGCGATCGCGGCCCGACGCCAGTCGGACGCCCCTGAAACGCCGAGCGGCGCCAGCGCGAGCGCGGCGCCGGTCGCTCCGACGCCGAACGTCCAGATCGCGTCGATCCAGCCGGTTTGTCCCGAGGCGCGTTGCGTCGCCCAGGCGCCGGCCATGATCGCGGCGAGCGCGAGCTCGGCCGCCAGGGCGCTTTGGATTAGGGGGGCGATCGTCATGCCTGCCGCCGCTCTCCTCGCCTCAAATTCGCACAAAGGGACGGGCGAGCCGGCCCCAGAGTCCGCTCCAGCGCAACTCGCCCTGCATCGCGATGAGACAAAGGCATTCGCCGTCATTCTCGACGCGCGGTTGATGGTTGACGGTCTCGTCGCCGAGGTCGAAGTCGCCGGGCCCGTAACGGCCGCCGTCGTGGCGGAAAGCGCCGCGCAACACGCAGGTCATCTCCAGCGCCGTGTGCGCGTGCGCGAATATCGTCGTCGCCGGCGCCGCCTTCAGCAGGAACACCCGCGTCGCGCTCGGCTCCGGCAGATGGATCGGCCGCATCCGAATGCGCGGCGTCAGCCAGCGCCAGCGGCCGAAGTCGTAGCCTCGGACGAACTTCGGCAATTCGATCGGCGCGTCCGCCGTTTCGCGCGCCGCCGCTGGCGCGGCGGGAGGCGGCGCGTCGAGCCGGGCGAGCGTCCGCGCCAGCGCGTCCGCCGCCACCGCGACGGGCGGCGAATCGGCGACGAAGGCGCCGCCGACCCGCTCCATCGCCCGAGTCCAGCCGCGGCAGCGTGCGCACGCCTGCAGATGCGTCGCCAGGGCCACGCGTTGTCCGAGATCCAGTCCGCCGACCGCATAGGCCGCCAGCGTCGCCTCCTCGGGATGGTGCTCGATGGTCATGGCTCCGCTTCCAACAGGCCTCGCAGCCGCTTCATCGCCAGGCGCAGACGCGACTTCACCGTTCCCAGCGGAATCTGCAGCGCTTGGGCGATTTCGCCGTGCGACCGCTCCTCGAAATACGACAGGCGAATCGCCTCCAGTTGATCGTCCGGCAGGGCGTCGAGCGCGGCGCGGACCCTCGCCTCGGCCTGCGCGGCGACGATTTGGGCGTCGGCCGCCGGCGTCGCGTCGATCTCATATTCGGCCTCGACCTCCTCGACGCGGAGGCCTCCGCCTCGGCGTTCGCGCCGAACCGCGTCGATGCGCAGATTGCGGGCGATCGTGAAAATCCACGTCGCCGCGCCGAAAGCGCCCGCGTCGAAAAGCTGCGCCTTTCGCCATACCGTGAGCATCGCCTCCTGGGCGATCTCCTCGGCCTGAGCCTCGCTCGCGCCATTTCGGCGCAAGAACCCCTTCACGCGCGGGGCAAAATGCCGAAACAGGTCGGCGAAGGCCTCCCGGTCCTGGCGATTGGCGATCGCCTCGATCCGCTCCGCCCAATCCTCGGCGGCCTGCCCGGTCGGCCTTTCAACGGACATTTGGACCTCGGTCCAGCGACTTAACGCCGGCGCGGCAGGGTGGTCCAACACGGCGAAATGCGCGCTCATACCCTGAGAAACGAGGCGGCGCGCGATTTGGATCATCCGCCAGTGATCCAATACGGCCCGCGGCGCGTATTGCAAAGAGGCCCGGCCGCGGCGCGCGCCGGCTCGACAGTCTCGGAGACGACATGACCTCGGGCGCCCGAATGAAGATCGCCGTCGTCGGCTCAGGCATATCTGGCCTCGCGGCGGCCTGGCTCTTGAACCGGGACCATGAAGTGGCGCTCTACGAGCAGGCGCGGCGCGTCGGCGGCCATTCGAATACGGTCCCCGTGGAAATCGAAGGCGCCAGCGTGCCCGTCGACACCGGCTTCATCGTCTTCAATCCCTCGACGTATCCCAATTTCGTCGAACTCTTGCGAGTCCTCGGCGTCAAGAGCCGCGAAGCGGACATGTCGCTTGCGGTTTCGCTCGACGGCGGCGGCGTCGAATATTCCGGCTCGGGATTGACCGGGCTGTTCGCGCAGCCGTCGAACCTCGTTCGCCCGCGCTTCTGGCGAATGCTGGCGGACCTCGTCCGGTTTTATCGTCGGGCGACGCGAGACGCCCGCAACCCGGCGGAAAACGATTTGACGCTCGGCGTCTATCTCGCCCAGGGCGGCTACGGCGCGGCGTTCCGCAATCATCACATTTTGCCGATGGCGAGCGCGATCTGGTCGGCGGCGCCGGCGGCCATTCTCGATTATCCCGCCGCCGCGTTTCTGCGGTTTCACGACAATCACGGCCTCTTGCGCCTCACCGGCCGGCCGATATGGCGAACCGTCGTCGGCGGCAGCCAGGCTTATGTCAGCCAGATGATCGCGCCGATGGGGGACCGCCTACGGTTGGGCGCGGGCGTGGCGCGCATCGAACGCGTGAACGGGCGCGTCGTCGTCACCGACCGGCGCGGCGAGCGCGACATCTTCGACCACGTGGTCGTGGCCGCCCATGCCGACGACGCGCTGGCGATGCTCGTCGACGCGGACCCAAGCGAGCGAGCGTCGCTCGCGGCGTTTCGCTACAGCCGCAATATCGCGGTCCTGCATACCGACGAAAGCCTGATGCCGCGTCGGCGCTCGGTCTGGTCGAGTTGGAACTTTATCGGCGACTCCGCGGCGCCGGAACGCGCCAGCGTCACCTATTGGATGAACCGCCTCCAGTCCCTGCCGACCAAGACGAACATCTTCGTCACGCTCAATCCTACCCGCGAGCCGCGCGCCGGCTCTGTTCTATGCCGCGAATCCTACGACCACCCGCTGTTCGACGCCGCCGCGATCGGCGCGCAGAAGCGGCTATGGAGCTTGCAGGGCGCGCGCGGCGCCTGGTTCTGCGGCGCCCATTTCGGCGCCGGATTCCACGAGGATGGACTGCAAGCGGGACTGGCCGTCGCCGAGCAGCTCGGCGCCGTGCGGCGCCCCTGGCGCGTGGCGAATGAATCCTCGCGCATCGCGCTGACGCCCGTCGCGCTGGCGCCGAAAGCCGCGGAGCTGGCCGCGTGACATCCGGCTCGTGCCTCTATGTCGGATCGGTGTTCCATCGCCGACTCGGGCCGAGGCCGCACCGCTTCCGCTATCGCCTGTTTTGGCTGCTGCTCGATCTCGACGAAATCGGCGCGCTCGACGGGCGGCTGCGGCTGTTCTCGCATAATCGGTTCAATCTCTTCAGCCTGTTCGACCGCGATCACGGCGACCGGCGGGGCGCGCCGCTGCGCGCCCAAGCCGAGGCGCTGCTCGCGGCGCGCGGCGTCGACATCGGCGGCGGCGCGATCCGATTGTTGTGCATGCCGCGCACGCTCGGCTACGATTTCAACCCGCTCAGCGTCTACTTCTGTCATCGCCCCGACGGCGCGCTCGCGGCGCTGATCTACGAAGTGCACAACACGTTCGGCGAGCGGCACAGCTATGTGCTGCCGGCCGAGGCGCGGCAGGGCTGCGACAAGGCGTTCTTCGTCTCGCCGTTTCTGCCGATGGGTCTGCGCTACGAGTTCCAGACCGCGCCGCCGGCCGAGACGATCGTTCTTTCCATCCAGGCGATCGGGCCCGACGGACCGGCGCTCCAAGCCGGTCTGTCGGGCGAGCGGCGCAACCTCGTCGATCGCCAATTGCTGCGCGTGGCGATCAAGATTCCCTTTGTGGCGCTGAAGGCGACTTTGGCGATTCACTGGGAGGCGGCGCGCCTGCTGGCCAAGGGCGTCGCCTATCTCGGCCGCAAGCGCCCGAACGCAGGGCCCGCAAGCGATTCGCCGACTTTGGGCCGGCGCTGACCTTTCCTTTGCGTCCCGCTTATGCGGGTCCGTTTACGCGAGGGCTGACGTCGATCGCCCCTGCGGCGAAACCCGCCATTCCGCTCCTGGCCAGACCTGGTCGATTGGGCGAGGCGGGCGGGAGGCCCCAATGGGGTCGAGGGCGGAAATCCGAACAAACTGGGCTGCCGCCTTGCCGCCCCTATAGCCTCGCCGCCCCAAACCCCCTAAAAGCCCCGGCGATTCCCCTGGCGACGGGGCCATGATCTCGCCGCCTTGTCTCGCCATAGGTTCGCCGATTCGATCGCTCACGATCGATGTCGGCGGGGCGGACGCCGTCGACCGGAAAGAAGGCTCGCTCGAGCGAAGCGATGACGAAGCGCATGATCGATGGAAACGGCCGGCGCGTCGTCCTCGGCGCCGCCATCTTCGCCGCCCTCGCCGCCTTGACCACGGCCGACGTCGCCCTGCCGCAAAACGCGGACTGCGCGCGGTTGCGCCAGGCGATATCCGACGCCTCGCGCGACGACCAGGGCTCGCAATACGAGGCCGCCGCCCAGCGCCAGCAGGCCGAAATCGACCGCACCGTCGCCTACGCCCACTCGATCGGCTGCGACCACAGGCAGTTCCTGTTCTTCGGCTCGGCGCCGCCCGCCCAATGCGGCCAGATCAACGCGCAGATCGGTCGCATGCGCGCCAATCTCGACGAATTGCAGTCCCGCGCCGGCGCCGGCGCGAGCAGCCGCCGCGACTTGATCGCGCGCTACGACGCGCAATGCCTCAACGCCGCGCCGGCGCAGTCGCCGAACATCTTCGCGAACCTGTTCGGCGGCGGTCCGTCCCGACCGGGCGACGTCCAGATCGTCCCGTTGAACCCCGACGCGACGCCGGGAGGCGCTGGCGAAGCGCAGGCGGGATCGAAGGCGGTTTGCGTGCGCTCATGCGACGGCGCGTTCTTCCCGATTTCCTATTCGGCGAACGGCGACCGTATGCAGAGCCTCGCGGACATGTGCCACGCGCTGTGCCCGAACGCCGACGTCGCCCTCTACACCTATCCCGCGGCGGGCGACATCGAGCAGGCCGTTTCGATCGACGGCGCGCGTTACGTCGACAGCCCGACCGCGCTGAAATTTCGCCAGAGCTTCGATCCGACCTGCTCGTGCCGGCGGCGCGGCCAAAGTTGGGCCGAGGCGCTGGCGCCCGCCGAGGCCAAGCTCGGACCCGAGTCGAAGGGCGACATCTTCGTCACCCCGGAAAAGGCGGCCGAAATGTCGCGGCCCAGGCCCGAGGCCAAGACGCCCGACCCCAAGACGAAGGCGGCGAAAGGAACGCTCGACGCGCCCAATCCGCCCAAGCCCGATCTCGACGTCGACCCGGCGCTCAGCCAGCAGGCCGCGACGATCAGCCGCGAAGCGTCGGGGATCGCCAGCGGCGACGCCCAGACGGGGGCGCGCTACGGCGAGGGACAGGGCCAGACCGTCGAAGTCGTCGGCTCCGACGGCGTCAAGCGGCGGGTGCGGATAATCGATCCAACGCTCTGACCCGCCCGATCAGCGGCAGCAACGCCGCCAGTTCGGGTCCGGCTTCGAGGCCGGTGAGGGCGAGCCGCAAGGGATGAAAGAGATCCCGGCCCTTGCGGCCGGAGAGGGTTTTCAATGCCGTCGTCCAGACGCCCCAGGTCGCCTCGCTCCACGGTTCGGGCGGCAGGCACGCCGCCGCTTGAGCGAGAAACGCGCGGTCCGCGACCCGCGGCGCGATGGGATCGCGGATCACCGCCCACCACGTCTGCGCCTCGTCGAAGCGCGCGAGATTGCCGCGCGCCGCCGCCCAGAAGGGCTCGGCGAGCGGCCCGGCGATCCCCAACGCCGCCAGACGCTCGCGCGCGGCGGCGAACGACAAGCGATGCAGCGTGCGCGCCGACAGGGCGCGAAGCTCGGCCTCCTCGAAGCGCGCCGCCCCATGCGAAAGGCGGGAGAAATCGAAGGACGCGGCGAGTTCGGCCAGCGAAGCGATCGGATGCGGCGACTCGGCCGAACCGACCAGCACCGCCAAAGCCGCCACCGCCAGCGATTCGACGCCGCTCTCGCGCAGCGAGGCTATCGACAGCGCGCCCGAGCGTTTCGAGAGCCCTTCGCCGCTCGCGTCGACGAGCAGATTGTGGTGGCCGAACGTCGGCGCGCGGCCGGCCAGCGCCTCGAAAATCTGGATCTGCACCGCCGTGTTGGTGACGTGATCCTCTCCGCGAATGACGTGCGTGACGCCGAGATCGACGTCGTCGACCACCGAGGGCAAGGTGTAGAGATAGGCGCCGTTCTCGCGCTTGAGCACGGGATCGGACAGCGAGGCGCAGTCGATATGGCTCGGCCCGCGCGCCAGATCGTCCCATTCGACCAGCCTCGGCTCGAGCAGAAAGCGCCAGTGCGGAACCCGCCCTTTCGCCTCCAGCGCGGCGCGATCCTGCTCGCTCAGGCGAAGCGCGGCGCGATCGTAGATCGGCGGACGGCCGAGCGCCTGCTGGCGCTTGCGCCGGCGATCGAGCTCCTCGGCGGTCTCGTAGGCCGGATAGAGCCGCCCCATCGCGCGCAGCTTCTCGGCCGCCGCCTCGTAGAGCGCCAGGCGCTGGGACTGGCGGCAAACCAGGTCGGGAACGACGCCGAGCCAGGCCAGATCGGTCTCGATCGCGTCGGCGAATTCGGCGTGCGAGCGTTCGACATCGGTGTCGTCGAAGCGTAGAATGAAGCGCCCGCTCGAGCGCAGCGCGAACAGCCAGTTGAGCAAGGCGGTGCGCGCATTGCCGATATGGATGCGCCCGGTCGGAGAGGGCGCGAAGCGGACGGTGGCGGGGGTGGACATGCGCCTTCATAGAAGCGTCGCGCTAGCGCGGCAATATGAGGGGTCTTACGATTCGCGGCGGACCGCCCGGGGAGCGAAATGACGATTTCCGCGTTGGCCGCCGGCGTCGCCGCGTCGGGCTTGGCGTTGCAGACTTTCAGCGTCGGCCTGGCGGCCTCGCGCTGCCGGCGCGACGGGTCTCGTATGGCCGCGCCCGCCGGGGCGCCGCCGGTGAGCCTGGTGCAGCCGCTGTGCGGCGTCGAGGCGTTTTCCAAGGAAACGCTCGCCTCGGTGTTCGCGCTCGATTATCCCGAGTACGAGCTGTTGTTCTGTGTGGCCGACCCCGCCGACCCGATCGCGCCGCTGGTGCGCCGCGCCATCGCCGCCAACCCGAAGATTCCCGCGCGCCTGCTGATCGGCGACGACCGCGTCAGCGGCAACCCCAAGCTCAACAACGTCGTCAAGGGCTGGAAGGCGGCGCGTCACGCCTGGGTGGTGATCGCCGATTCCAACGTGCTGGCGCCGCCGGACTATATTCAGCGCCTGATGGCGCGCTGGCGCCCCGACACCGGCATCGTCTGCGCTCCGCCGATCGGCGTCCGCCCCGAGACCTTGGCGGCCAAGCTCGAAGTCGCGTTTCTCAACACCTACCAGGCGCGTTGGCAATACGCCGGCGAGACGCTCGGCTTCGGCTTCGCCCAGGGCAAGACCATGCTGTGGCGGCGCGACGTGCTCGAAGCCGGCGGCGGCATCGAAGCGCTCGGCGCCGAAATCGCCGAAGACGCGGCGTCGACCAAGCTCGTCCATCGCGCCGGCCTGCGCGCGCATCTGGTCACCAATCCCTTCCAGCAGCCGCTGGGCGCTCGACGCTGGCGCGACGTGTGGGGGCGCCAGGTGCGTTGGGCGCGGCTGCGGCGCGCTACTTTCCCGCACTATTACGCGCCCGAGCTGGTGACGACCAGCTTGTTCACGTTCGCCGCCGCGGCGTTCGCGGCGCCCGAAATCGGCCTCGACGCGCCGCTCGCCGTTCTGCTGGCCGTCCTGATCTGGTACGGCGTCGAAACGGCGCTGGCGCTCGTCGCCGGCTGGCCGCTCGGGTGGTGGTCCTTGCCGGGCTGGATCGCGCGCGACCTGTTGCTGCCGTGGCTGTGGGTCCAAGGCTGGAGCCGCGAGCAGTTCGTCTGGCGCGGCAACGTGATGTCGGTCGACGAAGACGTCCTGGCGGCCGACGGGCCGGGGCCGTTCCCGCCGGCCTGATCCCCGTCTGCCGCTACGCGCGCTCGAGCACGGGATAGTCGGTGTAGCCGCGCGCGCCGCCGCCGTAGAGCGTCGCCTTGTCGAGCGGCGCCAGGGGCGCCCCGAGGCGCAGGCGCTCGACGAGATCGGGATTGGCGATGAACGGCCTGCCGAAGGCCACGAGGTCGGCGCGCCCTTCGGTCAACGCCTCGATCGCCATCTCGCGGGTGTAGCCGTTGTTGGCGACATAGGCGCCGGAGAACGAGCGGCGCAGCGCGGCGTAGTCGAAGGGGGCGAAGTCGCGCTCGCCCTGGGTCGCGCCTTCGACGACGTGGATATAGCCGAGGCGCCGATCGTTCAAGCGCTGGACGAGATAGCCGAACAGCGCCGTCGGATGGGAATCGGCGACGTCGTTGGCCGGGCTGACCGGCGCGATCCGGACGCCGACGCGCGAAGCCGGCCAGACCGAGAGGATCGCGTCGACCGCTTCGAGCGCGAAGCGGGCGCGGTTCTCGATTCCGCCGCCGTAGCCGTCCTTGCGCTTGTTGGAGCCGTCGCGCAGGAACTGGTCGATCAGATAGCCGTTCGCAGCGTGGACCTCGACGCCGTCGAAGCCGGCGCGTTGCGCGTTGCGCGCGGCCTGCGCGTAGTCTTCGACGATCGCCGCGATTTCTTGCGCATGCAGCGCGCGCGGCTCGGAGACGTCGACGAACCCCGCCGCGAGGAACGTCTTGGCGCGGGCGCGGATCGCGGACGGGGCGACCGGCAGGCCGCCGTTCGGCTGCAGGGAGGTGTGCGAGATGCGGCCGACGTGCCACAACTGCACGAAAATGCGCCCGCCCGCCTCGTGTACGGCGCGCGTCGTCTTCCGCCAGCCCTCGACCTGGGCGTCGCTGTAGAGGCCGGGCGTGCCGAGGTAGCCCTGCCCTTGCCGACTGATCTGCGAGGCCTCGCTGACGATCAGCCCGGCGCCGACGCGCTGACGGTAATAGGCCGCGGCGAGGTCGTTGGCGGCGTCCGTCCCCGGCGTCGCGCGGTTGCGCGTCAACGGCGCCATCACGATCCGATTGGGCAAGTCGAGATCGCCGAGACGGAAGGGCTGAAACAGCGGCGCGGCGTCGAGGTTCATGGCGGGGCCTTTCGTCAACGGAGGTTATGCGGGCAAGGCGAGCAGGCCGGCGGCGCCGGTCTCCAGGCCGAGCGCGAGGCGCGCGCCCTGCGAGTCCCAACAAAGCGCGCTGATCGCGCCGCCGTCCGGCGCGCGCGCCAGGATTTCGGCGCCGTCGCCGAGGCGGCAGAGCAGCGCCATGCCGTCGGCGTAGCCGATGGCGACGACCAGCGCGCGCGGATGGAACGCGACCGCGGTCACCCGCGCCGCGCGCACGCCGCATTCGCGCGGCGCCTTGCCCATCGGGCCGTCCTTGTCGCGGAACGGCCAGACGACGCAGGCGTCGGCGCCCGAGGTGGCGAGCCAATGACCGTCGTGCGACCACGAGAACGCGCGCGTCTTGCCGGGATAGCCGGTCATGCGCATGTTGCGCGCGTCGGCGATGCGCCAGCCGTGCAACGCGTTCTCCTGCATCGCGGTGACGACGAAACGCCCGTCGGGGGAGACGGTCGCGTCGAGATGCGAGCCCTTCCATTCCAGCAAGCTCGGCGCGGCGGCGGCGCTCGGAAACCACAACGAGACGCCATTGTAGTGGGCGAGCGCGAGGCGATAGCCCTTGGGCAAGAAGCACAGCCCGCGCACGGTGGACGGCGCCTCGAAGGATTTCACCGCGCCGGCTTCGTCGCGCGCGCCGGCGCGCTTCCCCGCGGCCCAGGCGACCGCGCCGCCGCGCATCGCCAGCGCGTCGATCCAGCGGCCCTTCTCGTCGGCGATCTCGTGAGGCGACCCGTCGACGCCGACGCTGACCACGCGGCCGTCGTCGCCGCCGGTCAGCAGCCTTTCGCCGTCGCTGCGAGCGACGAGAATCGCGCCCTCGGGATGCGCGGCGATCCGCCGTTGCGCGCCCGCTTCGCCGATCAGCACGGCGCCGTCGGCGAGCGCCAGCGCCGGCTCGCCGGCGAGAAACGCCGCCGCCACGACATGCGCGCCGGCCGGCAGCGGCCGCACGTGCTGGGTCAGCGAAGAGGTCGGCTCGGCCATGGCGACAGTCTCCGGCGCCGCGGCGATCACGCGGCGCAGGCGAGAAAACCGCGGCGGATTTCGTCTTCGTCGAGATCGCGGCCGATGAACACCACCTTCGACTCGCGCTTTTCGCCCGCCTTCCACTCGCGCTGCGGTTCGCCGTCGAGCATCATGTGGACGCCCTGGAAGACGAAGCGCTTCGGGTCGCCCTTGAAGGCGAGGATGCCCTTGCAGCGCAGGATGTTCGGCCCGCGCTCCTGGGTCAGGCGATTGATCCACGGCATGAACTTGTCGGGATCGACGTCGCCCTCCAGCCGCGCTCCGATCGATTGCATGTCTTCGTCGTGGTAGTGCTTGAGGCCCCGATGAACGTGATGGCCGTGATGGTCGTGCTCGGGATGGTCGTGATCGTCGACGGTGAGGAACTCCGGCTCGATGTCGAGGATGCGGTCGAGATCGAAGGCGCGCCGCTCCAGCACTTCGGCGATGGCGACGTCGCACTTTTGCGCGAAGTGAAGCCTGGCGTAAGGGTTGATGGCGCGGATGCGCGCCTCGACTTCGCGCAGCTCGGCGGGTGTGACCAGGTCCGTCTTGTTGACGACGATGACGTCGGCGAAGGCGATCTGGTTCTTCGCCTCGGGCGCGTCGCGCAGACGCGCCGCGAGCCATTTGGCGTCGGCGATCGTCACCACCGCGTCGAGCCGCGCCGCGGCGCGCACGTCGTCGTCGACGAAGAAGGTCTGCGCCACCGGGGCGGGGTCGGCCAGTCCGGTCGTCTCGACGATGATCGCGTCGAACTTGCCCTTGCGCTTCATCAACCCCTCGATGATGCGGATGAGATCGCCGCGCACCGTGCAGCAGATGCAGCCGTTGTTCATCTCGAACACTTCCTCGTCGGCGCCGACGATGAGCTCGTTGTCGATGCCGATCTCGCCGAATTCATTGACGATGACGGCGTATTTGCGCCCGTGCGGCTCGCTCAAGATGCGGTTGAGCAAAGTGGTCTTGCCGGCGCCGAGATAGCCGGTGAGCACGGTGACGGGGATTTTCTCGGCGGCGGCGTCGGTCATGGCGGTCAAGCGCTTCGGCTCCGTTCGTGGGCATGGGGGATGGTCACGCATATAGGCGGCGCGCAGGCGATTGGGTAGGGGCGGGCCCGCCCTGCCGTCCCGCAAAGTCCGACCCGCTTGGCGCGTCATCGCGACCGCGTCGCGGCGAGCGCTCGAGAATTGCTATGCGTCCGCGGCGTCCGGTCGGCGTGACGAGAGTCGCGGCTTCGCCCGAGTCGCGAGCGTTCGCCGTGCGCGGAGTCGAGTGGGAGAGGGCCCGCGGCTCGACGCGAACGTCGCCGGCGGACGGCGACAAGCGCCGAATTCAACGACCGGCTCGCCCGGACTCTGCGTTTGATGGCGAGGCTCGCCACGCCGCCCGCGAGCGGCTGCGCAATCGGCGACGACCGCGACAAGCCCTGTCATTTCTTCGAAATGCGAACACACATGGCTTGCGCAAACCCTCTAAATTTGTCGGCGTGGTTGACGCCATTCCAAATGCAGTAGGAATTTCCGTCGTTAGCAAGACCAACGCCTTGCAAATTACCTGTCGCGATTGTTGGGTTCGCTGGAGCGCAATAGGCGCTAATCAGAACTGCGCCTTCAGGGCATAATCGCGGCTTCGCAGTGGCGACAAAACTTCCATCGTCATTCTTGCTCGCTACGTCTGACCACTCCCCAGCAACCAGTTCCACTTTCAGCAGTCCCGACAGCTCGGCGGCCGAACCCGGCGGACCGGACGGGCCGGGCGGACCGGGATCGCCTTTCGGGCCTGGCGGACCCTTGAAGTCCGAGGTCTCGAGCTGTTCCGCCGCTTGCCGTTTCAGTTCTACGGCGGTCACCCCTCCCAGCGCCCTGATGAGGCCGCCTTGAGAGGCCCAATTCCCTAACAGACCAACCAAGCCCACGGCGATTGCGGTCGCGACGCCCACGGCGACTTGCCCGGCGACGCCAATCCCGCCCGACTTCGAGGCGCCATTCCCGTCAGTTTGCTCCGCCATCGCCCCCCCGGGTGCGCACAATATGAATATCGCCACATGCTCCGGCCGTGAGAGCAGCCATAAAAGTCTAGCCCCTTTGCGCGCCCGCGCGCAATCGATCCCCCGGGACTCGAAGCCCAAACGCAACGGCGCGGCGCCGCGAATCAGCTTTGGCTGTTTCGCGGCTGCTCCCGTTCGATGGGCCTTGGCGACGCCGACCGAGTCGTCGCTTCGGGCGGCCGGGGCGGGCCTAGGAAGAAACGGCCTCGCTCTTGCGGGACTGGCCGAGTCCGATCTTCTTGGCCAATTCCGATCGCTGCGCCGCGTAGTTAGCGGCCACCATCGGATAATCGGCCGGCAAGCTCCACTTGGCGCGATATTGCTCCGGCGTCATTCCCAGCGCGGTCAGGTGCCGCCGCAGGGACTTGAATTTCAGCCCGTCGTCCAGACAGATGAGATAATCCGGCGTGATCGACTTGCGAACCGAGACCGCGGGAACCGCCGGTTCCGGCGCCGGCGCGGCGACCGCCCCGCTGGCGATCTTCGTCAACTCTGTGTGCACGGCTTGAATCAAGGCCGGCAGCTCGCTGGAGCGCAAAGAATTATAGGCCACGAAGGCCGAGACGATTTCGCCGGTCAAGGCGAGCGCGTCGGCGGAGTCGGATGGCGGCATGAATTAATCTCCGAATGTTGAGGGCGATATTTCGATATACCTTTCGATCGTCCGCCACAAGAGCGCGGCGACTTGAGTTGTGGGTATCTTGCGTCCGCATGTCTTGCCGCGCGGCGCCAGGGGCGAGCTTGGCGCGCGAAACGCAAATTCCGCAGCGGGCGCGGAAGCGACGCCGAGCGCGGATCGGCCGGAGCGGTCGGGCGAACGCTCGGATTTCTCGCCGCGGGCCTCCGCCTCGACGCGAGGGGCCGAATCGCCGATGATGGCGCGATGAATCGCTTGGCGCCCATCGCCGCCTTCGCCCTCGCGCTCGCCGCCGTGGCCCCGGCGCGCGCCGATTTTCCCTCCTGCCTCGCCTCGCTCGGCGCCGAGGCCTCGGCCCAGGGCGTCTCGGCGGCGACGCTCGACGCGGCGTTCGGCGGCTTGCAGCCGGACATGAAGGTGCTGGAGTTCGAGACCAACCAGCCCGAGTTCACGACGCCGATTTGGGACTACATGGCGGGCCTCGTCGACGACGAGCGCATCGCCGACGGCAGGTTAGCGATGGCCAAGACCGCCGGCGCGCTGGCCGAAGCCGAGCGGCGCTTCGGCGTCGACCGCTACGTTCTGGCGGCGATCTGGGGGGTCGAATCCAATTACGGCCAGGACATGGGGCGGCGCCCGCTGGTGCAATCGCTGGCGACTCTCGCCTGCTTCAGCGAGCGGCGGCAGAACTATTTTCGCGGCGAGCTGATGGCGACGCTGAAAATCGTCGATCGCGGCGACATTCCGCTCGAGCGCCTCAACGGCTCCTGGGCGGGGGCGTTCGGACAGACGCAATTCATGCCCTCGGAATTTCAGCGCCTCGCCGTCGATCTCGACGGCTCGGGGCGCGACATCGTCGATTCGCCCGCCGCGGCGATCGGCTCGACCGCCAATTTTCTCAAGCACGCCGGCTGGACGGCGGGCGAGCCGTGGGGCTTCGAGGCGAAGATTCCCGGCGGCTATTCCGGCCCCTCCGGCCGCAAGCCAAAGCTGCCGATGTCGGCCTGGGCGGCGCGCGGCGTGACGCGCGTCGACGGCCGCCCGCTGGGCGCAGGCGAAGCCGGCCTGCTGCTGCCGGCCGGTCCGGACGGCCCGGCGTTTCTCGTCACCCGCAACTTCGATGCGATCCTGAGCTACAATCCCACGGAATCCTACGCGCTGGCGATCGCCGTCCTGGCGCAGCGACTCGCCGGCGGGCCGGGGATCGTCACGCCCTGGCCGACCGACGACCCCGGCCTCACGCGCGCCGAGCGCCGCGAATTGCAGACCTTGCTCACCCGCCGCGGCTACGACGTCGGCGAACCGGACGGCGCGATCGGCGCCAAGACCAAGGCGGCGATCGCCGACTTCGAGGGCAAGAACGGGATGGAGCAGGACGGTCGGGCTTCCGCGAAAGTGTTGGAGGCGTTGAAGAGGTAGGCGCCTACGCCGGCGACCGGCGATTCCCCGCGAGGGGGGGAAGGGGCTAGCCCGCGATCTTGGAAAAATCCGCCACTGTGTGAACGGCGCCGCGCAGCTCGCCGAGCAGGCGCAGGCGGTTGAGGCGCAGCTCGGGATCGTCGGCGTTGACGGTGACCTTGAGGAAGAAGTCGTCGACCGGCGGGCGCAGCCGCGCCAGCGCCCGCATCGCGCCCTCGAAATCCTCTTGCGCGACCCGCTCGCGCGCCTCCGCGCCGGCCGCCGCGAGCGCGTCGGCGAGCGCCTTCTCTTCCGGCAGCACGAGAGCGCTCGGATCATGCGCGCCGGCGAAAGCGCCCTTTCCGTCCTTCTTCTCTTCGGCGGCGACGATGTTGGCGGCGCGGCGATAGCCGACGAGCAGGCTCTTGCCGTCGTCGGTCTCGAGGAAACGCCCGAGCGCCTCGACGCGGCGCACGATCATCAACAGGTCGTCCTGGCCCGGCAGCGCGAACACCGCGTCGATCAGATCGTAGCGCGCGCCCTTGTCGCGCAGATAGACCTTCAGGCGGTCGGCGAAGAAGGCGAGGAGGTCGCTGGTGATTCGCGAAAGATGGTACGTTTTGAATTCTTCGAGTTCTTTAGACAACTCGGCGTTTGATATCGCGGGATCGCGTCGCTGATAGTCCGAATGCGCTACAATGTGCTCTGCCCGCTTCATCAGTAGAGAGAGCTTGTAATCTCCGTGTTCAAAAGAGGCGCGCCCTTCAAATCTGAGAGTCTTGGGCAGTTCCCCTCGAACCGTTGCCGTCAGGTTTAGGCGAGACTCGCTCTCCAACAATATCCTGATCACCCCCAACGCCGCCCGCCGCAGCGCGAAGGGGTCCTTGCTGCCTGTCGGCTTTTCGTCGATCGCCCAGAAGCCGACCAGAGTGTCGAGCTTGTCGGCGAGCGCGACGGCGACGGCGACCGGCGCGTCGGGGATGCGGTCGTTCGGGCCTTGCGGCTTGTAGTGGTCCTCGATCGCGTCGGCGACGCTCGGCTCCTCGCCTTGCGCTTCCGCGTAGTAGCGCCCCATCAGGCCCTGCAATTCCGGGAATTCGCCGACCATCTCGGTGACGAGATCGGCTTTGGCGAGTTGGGCGGCGCGCTCGGCGAGATGGGCGTCGGCGCCGACGATCGGCGCCAGTTCGCGCGCCAGCGCGGCGATGCGCTCGATGCGCGCGCCCTGCGTGCCGAGTTTCTCGTGAAACACAATGCCGAGCGCCTTCAGCTTCGCCAGCCGCTGGTCGAGCGGCGTTGCCGCCTTGTCCCTATAATCGGGCAGCGGCGCCAAATCGGTGCGCCAGAAGTGCCGCGCGTCGGCGAGGCGCGCGCGCACGACGCGCGCATTGCCCGCCGCGATCGCCGCGCCGCCGTCGCTGGCGACGAGGTTCGAGACGAGAATGAACTTGTTGGCGAGCTTGCCCGCGGAATCGCGCAGCACGAAGCACTTCTGGTTGGCGCGGATGGTGGCGCGGATCACCTCGGGCGGGATTTCCAGAAACGCCGCCTCGAATTCGCCCATCAGCGCGACCGGCCATTCCACCAGCCCGGCGACCTCTTCCAACAGCCCCGCGTCCTCGACGAGCTCCAGCCCATGGGCGAGCGCCAGGCTGTGCGCGTCGGCGGATATAATCGCCTTGCGCCGGTCGGCGTCGAGCACGACTTTGGCCTTGGCGAGCGCGGCGACGTAGTCCTCGAAACGCCGGACCTTGATCGGTTGCGGCGCGAGAAAGCGATGGCCGGCGGTCGTATCGCCCGCCGTCAGGCCGTCGACCGCGAAGGCGATCGTCTCGGGCGTCTCGTGCGGGCCGCCGAATGCGCACAGCATCGAGCGCAGCGGGCGCACCCAGCGCAACGCGTCGGGCCGCGCCGAAGCCGCGCCCCAGCGCATCGATTTCGGCCAGGGAAAAGCGCGGATGATCGCCGGCAGAATCTCGGCGAGCAGTTCGCGCGTCGGCCGGCCCGGCTTTTCGACGATTGCGACGTAGAATTCGCCCTTCTTGGCGTCCTTCTCGATTTTCGCGTCCTCGATGCGCTTGAGGCCGGCGCTCTTGAGGAAGCCCTGGATCGCGCCCTGCGGCGCGCCGACCCGCGGCCCCTTGCGCTCCTCGCGCCGATGCGGCTGCGCCTCGGGCAGGCCGACGATATGCAGCGCCAGCCGCCGCGGCGTCGCGAAGCTTTGCGCGCCCTCGTAGGTCACGTCCGCCTCGACCAGCGCGTCGGCGACCAGCCGCTTCAGATCGTCCGCCGCTTGGCGCTGCATGCGCGCCGGAATTTCTTCGCTGAGGAGTTCAAGGAGCAGGTCGGGCATCATCAGGTCTCGAAACGAATGGCTCTGGGCTCGGTCCTCCCTTCTCCCCTTGCGGGAGAAGGTGGCCGGCAAAGCCGGCCGGATGAGGGGTCGCGCCGCAAGGCGCTGGCGCGCCGACCCCTCACCCCTAGCCCCTCTCCCGCAAGGGGAGAGGGGAAAGTTAAGCGCCTCCGCCCGCCGTCTTCAGCCACGCCGCGCCGCAGGCCTTGGCGAGTTCGCGCACGCGCAAAATGTAGCTCTGGCGCTCGGTGACGGAGATCACGCCGCGCGCGTCGAGCAGGTTGAACGCGTGGCTCGCCTTGATGCACTGGTCGTAGGCGGGCAGAGCCATCCGATGGCGCGTCCCCGCCTCGCCCTTGGCGAGCAGCGAACGGCATTCGCTCTCCGCGTCCTTGAAGTGGCGGAACAGCAGCTCGGCGTCGGCGTGTTCGAAATTGAAGCGCGAATATTCCTGTTCGGCTTGCAGGAACACGTCGCCGTAGGAAATCTTCTCGTCGCCGGCGCGGCCGTTGAAATTGATGTCGTAGATGCTGTCGACGCCCTGCACGTACATCGCCAGCCGCTCGAGCCCGTAGGTCAGTTCGCCCGACACCGGCGCGCATTCGAAGCCGGCGACCTGCTGGAAGTAAGTGAACTGCGACACCTCCATGCCGTCGCACCAGCATTCCCACCCCAGGCCCCAGGCGCCCAGCGTCGGGCTCTCCCAGTCGTCCTCGACGAAGCGCACGTCGTGCAGCGCCATGTCGACGCCGATCGCCGCGAGCGAATCGAGATAGAGCTCCTGCAAGTTCTCCGGCGAGGGTTTGAGGATCGCCTGGAACTGGTAATAGTGCTGCAGGCGGTTGGGGTTCTCGCCGTAGCGCCCGTCCTTGGGGCGGCGCGAAGGCTGCACGTAGGCCGCCTTCCACGGCTTGGGGCCGAGCGAGCGCAGCGTGGTGGCGGGATGGAACGTGCCGGCGCCGACTTCCATGTCGTAGGGCTGCAGGATCACGCAGCCCTGCCGGGCCCAGTAGTTCTGCAAAGTCAGGATCAGGGCCTGGAACGATTGCGCGGGATCGAGCGCGGCGTCGGGGTTGGCGGGAGACATCGGGTTGGCAGGCTCAGGGTTCGCGTTTTCGCGGGCGGACCCTAGAGACGCCGTCCCTCGGGGTCAACGCGGATCATGCCGGCCAATCGATCGTCGCCTCGCCGCGTTGGATGGCCTCGGCCCGCGCGGTGAAGGCGCCGGACGCCTCGTGCAGCACCAGCGGCGGCGCGATGCTGAGCGGCGCCCTCGATCCCTTGACGCCCGCGACCAGCAGCCGATGCGAGCCTCGCTCGGCTAGCGGATGGACCGCCAGCAGCGCGACGCCGCCGAGCCGACGCCCGATCGCCAGCAGAATCGCGGCGAGCGCGTCGGGGCGATGGATCATGACGAAACGCCCTCCCGGCGCCAGCAG
>JBEKBD010000044.1:0-21474 GCA_050015575.1 Roseiarcus sp.
GCCACTTGTTCGCCGAGACGAACGCCGGCGTCGTAACGCTCGGCGACGATGTCGGTGAGGCCCTGGTCGAAGACGATCTCGATCCGGATGTCCGGGTAATCCGTCGCCAGCTTCGCCACGGCGGGCCAAAGGATCGACCGCGCGGCGTCTTCGCCCGCTGTGATGCGGATCGCCCCCGCGGGCTTGTCGCGCAGTTCGCTCAGCGCCGCCAATTCGGCGTCGATTTCGTCGAACCGAGGGCCGGCGGCGTTGAGCAGCCGCTCGCCCGCCTCGGTCGGCGCGACGCTGCGGGTCGTCCGGGCCAGAAGGCGAACGCCGAGGCGCGCCTCCAGCGCGCGGATGGTGTGGCTGAGCGCCGACTGCGAAACGCCGAGCTTCGCCGCCGCCTTGGTGAAGTTTCGCTCCCTGGCCACGGAGATGAAAGCGATGACGTCGTTGAGGCTTGCTCGGGGCATTCATGAGTTCCAATCATAAGCGCATGCGCATTTTATCAGCTAATCGCGCAAAGCGGCGAATGCTAAATTGATCGCGCGTTGGACCAGCGGCGCCATGGCGGCGACGCTTTCGACGGGCGAGGGAGAGACCTTATGGAAATCAAGCGAAGCGGCTCGCAGCCATCCGCCAAGGGGCCGGCGGACTGGTTCGCCGGCGCGGTGCGCATCGATCCCCTGTTCGCCGCCAACGCTCCGGCGCGCGCGGCCGGCAATGCGGTCACTTTCGAGCCCGGCGCCCGCACCGCGTGGCACGCCCATCCCCTCGGCCAGATCCTCATCGTCGTCACGGGTTGCGGCCGCGCCCAGCGCCAAGGCGGCCCGGTCGAGGAGATTCGTCCCGGCGACGTCGTCTGGATCGCGCCGGGCGAGAAGCACTGGCACGGCGCGGCGCCGACGACCGCCATGACCCATATCGCCATCCAGGAGGCGCTCGACGGCAAGGCCGTCACATGGATGGAGAAGGTCAGCGACGAACAAGTTCGGGCCTGACCGCCCTCCCCATCGCGTCCGAATAAGGAGCATGAAATGCAGAAGCGCAAACTCGGCAAGAGCGGCCTCGAGGTTTCCGCCCTCGGCCTCGGCTGCATGGGCATGAGCTTTTCCTACGGCCCGCCGCCCGACAAGAAGGAGATGGTCGCGCTCATCCGCGCCGCCGTCGACCTCGGCGTCACCTTCTTCGACACAGCGGAGGTCTACGGCCCGTTCGCCAACGAGGAATTAGTCGGCGAAGCCTTGGCGCCGGTGCGCGGCCGCGTGGCGATCGCGACCAAGTTCGGCTTCAAGCCCGATCCGCAGGGCGGGCCGCGCTGGAGCGGCCTCGACAGCCGCCCGGAGCATATCAAGCAAGTCGCCGAGGCCTCGCTGAAGCGGCTGAAGACCGACGTCATCGATCTCTTCTATCAGCACCGCGTCGATCCCGACGTTCCGATCGAAGACGTCGCCGGCGCGGTGAAGGAGCTGATCCGCGAGGGCAAGGTCAGGCGTTTCGGCCTCTCCGAGGCAGGCGCGCCGACGATCCGCCGCGCCCACGCCGTCCAGCCGGTCGCGGCGCTGCAGAGCGAATACTCGCTGTGGTGGCGACGCCCGGAGGCGGAAATCCTGCCGACCCTCGAAGAACTGGGCATTGGGCTCGTCCCGTACAGCCCGCTAGGCAAGGGCTTTCTCGCCGGCAAGATCGACGAGAACACCGCGTTCGACCCGACCGACTTCCGCAACAACCTGCCTCGCTTCACGCCCGCGGCGCGCAAGGCGAACCAAGCGCTGGTCGATCTTCTCGGCCGCATCGGCGCACGGAAGAAGGCGACGCCCGCCCAGATCGCGCTGGCCTGGCTGCTGGCGCAGAAGCCGTGGATCGTTCCCATCCCCGGCACGACCAAGCGCCTTCGCTTAGAGGAGAACCTCGCCGCCGCGTCGATCGCGTTGACGGCGGACGACCTGCGCGAGATCGACGGCGCGGCGGCGAAGATCGCGGTGCAGGGCGACCGCTATCCGCAGGCGTTGGAGCGGCTGACCGGCCGCTGAGGCGCCAAGCGCCATGGGCGGAGCGGAAATTTCAAGGAGAGGACAAGCCATGACGGAAGGGATCAAGGGCAAGGTCGTCGTCATCACCGGCGCGAGCAGCGGTCTGGGCGAAGCCGCGGCGCGCCTTCTGGCGCAGGGCGGGGCCAAACTGGTGCTGGGCGCACGGCGTCTCGACCGGCTGCAGGCGCTCGCCAAGGAATTGTCGCTCGGCGCGGGCGCGGCGGTTCAGACCGATGTGACCAAGCGGGAACAGGTCAAGGCGCTGGTGGACCATGCGGTGCGGACGCACGGCCGCATCGACGTGATGCTCAACAACGCGGGCCTGATGCCGGTTTCGCCGCTCGAGCGCGGCAAGACGCAGGACTGGGACCGCATGATCGACGTCAACATCAAGGGCGTGCTCTACGGCATCGCCGCCGCGCTGCCGCACATGAAGGCCCAGCGCGGCGGGCACATCATCAACGTCTCGTCGGTCGCCGGCCACAAGGTGCGGCCGGGCAACGCGGTCTACGCCGCCACCAAGACCGCGGTGCGCGTCATCACGGAAGGGTTGCGGCAGGAAGTGAAGCCCTACGCTATCCGCACGACGATCATCTCGCCGGGCGCGGTCGCCAGCGAATTGCCGGACGGCGTCACCGAACCCGACATCGCGGAAGCCATGCGCAAGTTCTACGAGATCGCCATCCCCGCCGAATCCTTCGCGCGCATGGTGGCGTTCGCGATGAGCCAGCCCGACGACGTGGACGTCAACGAAATCTTGTTCCGGCCGACGAGGCAGGAAGTCTGAACCGGCGGCGCAATCTCGGTCCGCCGCCGATCGATGCCTTTATGTTGCGCCGGCGCAACGGCGCGGCGGCGGCCGAACCGATTGAGGCGCGGGGTTACGGGTTACGGTGACAGGGTTACGGGGTTACGGGGTTACGGTGACAGTGCATTTATTTCGATATGATGGCTGCGCTGGGGGTTACGGTGACAGTGCATTTATTTCGATATGATGGCTGCGCTGGGATGCAGCGTCGATTAAGTGCACTGTCACCGGAATGCCGCTGCAATGATCGGATCTGGATTCGGCATGACAAATCCAGCCCGATCGTTAGTCGTAAACCATCCCGAACGATCGCTTTTGGTGACGTATAATTTCAGCGGAGCCTCAAATCCTGCCTGAATTTCAATGGTCTTCCGATAGCCGAGCGGCTTCGCCGCAAGATCGAGAGCGACCAATTCAGATACCACCCTCGCTAGCGTGTCAGACGCGATGCGTCCCACGAATTTAACGGAAAGATTATTGACGCCGGTCTCCGCCTCATATTTGCGGCGAAGATTGTTCAGTAGTTTTTGCCTGTCGGACTCAGCCCGCTTCATTTCAGAGCCGTGCTCATTTTGAGCGCCCCCGAAAATATCGGCAACGTCGAGGCCAAAATCGTGGTCGCCATCCGCAATGATAAAGTCCGGCGGGTCGCGCTCTTCACGGATAGTCCAGCCGACTCCAAGTGAGCGAATCGCCTCTTCAACAAAGACTCGTTCGAACCGTTTCTGAACAGGCTTTGTCACCGATCATTTCCTCATAAGCCGCGCTCGCACGGCGGCGACAAAAGCCTCGGCTTTTTCAACCGCCTCTTGCGCCTCGTCGAACGGCGGCGGCTCGGCGCTGTAATCAGAGACAAGTCGCATTTCCTGCACCTTGTTGAAGGCGCGGCCATGGGCTGCGTCGATCTGGCCGCCGAGCACGAGCCGTTTGCCAAACTCGGCAATCAGTGTGTGATGTGTCTTGATGATCGCGTCCGGCGTCTCAAAGCCGGTCGCGAGCAAAGCGGCGTGCGCTGCGTCGCGCATCGCGTAATAGGCGCGGCTGCAAGCGCCTTCGGTCTTCTCGTCCCGCAAAAGCAAACGCGCCTCGTCCAAAGCCCGCTCGGCCTTCCGCATGTAACCGGCGACGAGGGCGGCGTGGGTCGTCATAGCCGCAATCCTTCGCGCTTGATGTTCGCAATCAAGGCGGGATTGCTAAATCGTTCGGGCTGCTGAAACTCGTCTTCCCAAAGGGGTAGAGGCGAAACCAAGACACCTGTTTCCAGCATCACGTCGAAAGCGATGCCCGCCATATCGCCGGATACTTTGTAGCGGTCGCCGCGCTCGCCTTTGAGGATCACGGCAAGGTCGGCGTCACTGTCCGCCGTGTGGTCGCCGCGCGCGCGGCTGCCATAGAGAAACGCTTCGACGACGGAATACTTGCCTTCAAGCCGTTTCAGGAACGCGCGCGCCGCGCGTTCCGTCTCGGCGTCGAGCGGCGGTCGAGCGGTCAAGGGCGCGGGCGTGGCCTTCGCCGCCAGCCGCGAAATCGTGCTCTGGCTGAGATGGAACCGGCGCGCCAGGTCGGCTTGCGTCGCCGCGCCGTCGGCGAGGGCTTTCAACGCCTCGCGCTTCTGGCGAGGGGTGAGCTTCGGCGGGCGTCCCATGGGAACGCCCCGCGCCTTGGCGCGTATCCGGCCTTCGCCGGTGCGGGCGCGGATCAGCGCGCGTTCGAACTCCGCAAGCCCGCCGAGCACGGTCGGCATCAAGCGCCCGTGCGGCGTCGTGGTGTCCGCCCATGCGTCGCCGAGCGAGCGGAAATCGGCTCCGGCCTTCGCTATCGTGTCGAGGATGTTCAAGAGGTCGCGCGTGGATCGCGCCAGCCGGTCGAGGCGCGTGACGAGCAACGCGTCGCCCGCGTCAAGGGCGCGTAACGCTCGCGCCAACTCGCGCCGGTCGGTCTTGGCTCCGCTCGCCGTCTCGCGGAACACGCGCGCGGCTCCCGCCGCCGTCAACGCCGACGTTTGGGCGTCGAGCGCCTGCCCGTCCGTGCCGACCCGCGCATAGCCGTAAATCGCCATGGGCAATCATAGCGGAAACACGGCCATTTATGCAAGTATCTTTTGCATAGCGTAAGCCGCTGAAAACGCGTTGCCTCCGCGCCTATGCGAAAGTCGCGACTTTTGCAGGCAGCCCCCTCGCGCGCGAACGCGAAACCTCCATTCCGGACAATCGACAGATGAATGCGAAGGTGGCATACAGTGATAAGCTGCCAGCCGCGTTTCGTTGGCTGGTCCCGCTGGGACGCGACGGGCGTACTCTGTGAACAAACGCACAGTAAGAGGCGGCATATGAAAGAGTCAACGATATGGGGCATCCATATGGAATGGGACGATGCCACAGTCCCGCAAGACAAAAAAGACATTGCCATTGGCTGGCACGATCTAGGCGACCTCAACGCGCTCCCCGCTTCGCGTGATGCATTTAAGGCTGCGTTTGCGACAACGTACGTGGCCGAGAAGGCGGGAGCGGTGCCGGTGAAGGCGGGCGTCCTTTTTAGGTTTGCAAAGGAAATGACCGTTGGGGACGTGATCGTCTATCCGTCAAAGGCGGATCGACTCGTCAATATTGGCCTTGTCGAAGGGAACTACACCTATTCTCCTACCCCTGATCCCCAATATCCGCATCGCCGCCGCGTCGGATGGAAGGTTCATGCGCCGCGCGCACAATTCTCGCAGCCCGCACTTTACGAGATCGGATCGGCAATTACGCTCTTTCAGATAGCCAACAATGCAGAAGAATTTCTAGCCGCGCTACATGGCAAGCCGTTTAAAGCTGCCGACGTTGACGCCGTGAGCGCCGTCGAGATTGCCGTACAGGCTGAGGAGGGCGTCGAAGATTTCGTCATCAAGCAGCTCAAAAACGGTATGAGCGCCGAACTGTTCGAGAAGTTCATCGCCGAGCTTCTCCGATGCATGGGGTATTTCGCGCGCGTGACTCGCTTCGCCGGTGACGGCGGGGTTGACATCATTGCTCACAAGGATGAACTCGGATTTGAACCTCCGATCATCAAAGTGCAGTGTAAACAGACGCTTTCAACGATAGGCGGCCCGGCGGTGCAACAGCTTCTCGGTGCAATCCAACCCGGCGAGCACGCGCTTTTCATTACTCTAGGCGATTACACTTCCGACGCCGTGCGGATCGAACGCGGAAAATCAAATCTACGCCTCATCGGGGGCGCTGATCTCGTGAAGCTCGTCCTCAATAATTATGAGCGATTTGAGCCGCGGTTCAAGACATTGCTTCCGCTAAAGAGGAGCTACACGCCAAACACCATTTCGACAGATACGCTTCAGTCGTAAGTTCATACGAAAATCGCGTTTGCCTTAGTCGCATAAGCTCCATTCCGTCAAATCGCACCGCGCCGCGCGGCTGTCCACGCGCGAATGAGGCCGCCCCTCGGCGGGGCGGCCTCCGCCTCGGTCAATATTCCTCGGCCAGCATGATGGTGAGAACGCGCACGGTCTTTGCGGGATCGGCGGGGTCTTCCGAGCCGAGTTCGCAAGCCGACGCCGGCCCATTGAGGGGTTGAATAAGGCGCTGTCGCAATCTCGATCGTCATGGCGAGCGTGAGCGAAGCCATCCCTAGAACAGGACGCGTTTAGACGGAAACACCGCCGTCATTGCGAGCGAAGCGAAGCAATCCACGGGGTATAGAGCGCCGCCCGTCGTCCGGCTGGATTGCTTCGTCGCTTCGCTCCTCGCAATGACGATTCCATACGAACGCGACACGCTCTAGCGCCCCCGCCGCAGGGATGGCTTCGTCGCTTCGCTCCTCGCCATGACGCTGCGAAACGGTCAGGTCGATCGAGACGCGACTTCAGCCCCGCGCCTCTCCCCCCATGATGAACCCGCCGCCGAGCACCCGCGCGTGCGGGTCGCAGGAGGCGTAGAAGACGCAGGCCTGGCCGGGCGATACGCCGCTCTCGGGTTCGTCGAACGCGACCGCGCCGCCGGGAAGCAGCGTCGCGGCGGCGGGCGGACGCGTCGAGCGGACGCGCGCGGCGATGGCGAGGCCGCGCGAGGGGATGTCCTCGAAGGCGCCCTCGCCGATCCAGTTGACGTCGCGCAGCCGAATGCGGCTGACTTCGAGGGCCTGGCGCGGCCCGACCACCACCCGCGCGCGCTGAGCGTCCAGCGCGACGACGTAGAGCGGCTCGGCGGCGGGAATGCCGAGGCCGCGCCGCTGGCCGATGGTGTAATGCAGGACGCCGGCGTGGCGCCCTAACACCCGGCCGTCGATATGGACGATTTCGCCGGGCTCGGCGGCGCCGGGCAGCAGGCGCTCGATCATCTCGCTGTAGTGGCCGGCCGGCACGAAGCAGATGTCCTGGCTGTCCGCCTTGTCGGCGACGCCAAGGCCGAATTCGCGCCCCAGCGCGCGCACTTCCGGCTTGGGCAGGGCGCCCAAGGGGAAACGCAGTTGCGACAGCTGCTCGCGCGTCGTGGCGAACAGGAAATAGCTCTGGTCGCGCTCGGGGTCGGCGGCGCGGTAGAGGGCGCGCCCGCCGCGGCCGTCGTCGCGCGAGACGACGTAATGGCCGGTGGCGAGAAGGTCCGCGCCGAGGTCCTTGGCCGCCTCGAACAGGTCGGCGAACTTCATCTGCTGATTGCAGGCGACGCAGGGAACCGGCGTCTCGCCCGCGACATAGGCGCGCGCGAAGGGCTCGATGACCTTTTCGCGAAACCGCGTCTCGTAATCCAGCACGTAGTGGGGAACGCCGAGCCGAGCCGCGACGTCGCGCGCGTCGTGGATGTCCTGGCCGGCGCAGCACGCGCCCTTGCGGTGGGTCGCCGCGCCGTGGTCGTAGAGCTGCATGGTGACGCCGACCACGTCGTAGCCTTCGCGCGCCAGCAACGCCGCGACGACGCTCGAATCGACGCCGCCGGACATCGCCACGACGACGCGCGTATCCCCAGGGGCCTTGGCCAGGCCGAGGCTATTGAGCGGGCGCGGCGAAGCGGCCCGAGCAGTCTGCGGCGCCAACATCAGCATTCACCAGAGGTCGATCCGGTCCTCTACTTAAGCACGAACTCGGCGCGCGCCAGCGGATTTTTCGCCCGACGCCGCCGCTCGGCGGCCCGGCCGGGCCGCCGGCGCTGACGAAGTCGAGCGAATCCCGCGCGCTTTGAAACCCTTTGTTATCAATTTCGTCGCTTTGTGTTCAGGCAAATCTGCGGCTTCGCGCTTAGCCAAATCTTAAGTTGCGCGCCGTACACTTTCGACCGAGTTCGACTTGCGTTCGAGTGTGAGAGCGACATGAGTGAAGCGCTTCGACCGAGAGTGAAGTATGTCATCGGTCCCGACGGCAGCCCGCTGACGATCGCCGACTTGCCGCCTTCCTCGACCAAACGTTGGGTCATCCGCCGCAAGGCCGAAGTCGTCGCCGCGGTGCGCGGCGGCTTGCTGTCGCTCGAAGAGGCCTGTTCGCGATACACCTTGACGGTCGACGAATTCTTGAGCTGGCAGGTCTCGATCGATCAGTTCGGCCTCGCCGGACTGCGCACCACGCGCATTCAGCAATACCGTCACTGACCCGCGCCCCTCGGCGTCAGGCGCCGTGCGCGTAGCGGCGCCAGTTGTGCGCCTCCTTGAATCCCAACACTTCGCGCGCCTTGCGGTTCGACAGCGGCGCCTCGAATTCGCCGAGCGGGCGCGTCACGGGAACGCCCGGACAATGGCGCGCCAGGAATTCGCGCGTCGGCGTATTGGCGGTGATGGTGTCGTTGACGGCGTTGAAGATCTGGAAGCCGAGGCCGTCCTTCTCCAGGGCTAGATGCACGATCTCGCCGAGGTCGCGCGCGTCGACATAGCTCCAGGCGTTGCGCTTGCGCATCATTGGATTGGCGAGGAACGCCGCGAACTGGCCGTACTCGTGCGGCTCGATGACGTTGCCGACGCGTAGCGCGTAGATGTCGGCGCCGTAGCGCATCGCGAAGGCGCGCGCGGTCCTCTCGTTGCAGACCTTCGACAGGCCGTAGCTGTCCATCGGATCGACGTCGTAGTCTTCCTCGAGCGGGAAACTGTGATAGTCCTTGTCGCCTTCGGCGAAACAGACGCCGTAGGTCGTCTCGCTGGAGGCGATGACGACTTTGCGCACGCCGAGCTTCATCGCCGCCTCGATCACGTTATATGTGCTGACCACGTTGGCGGCGAAGGTGGCGTTGTCCGGCTCGATCAGCACGCGCGGGACCGCGGCGAAATGCACGACGGCGTCCGGCGCGCGCGGCGCGTGGCCGAGTTCGAAGCCGTCGAAGCCGAAATGCGCGGTCAGCGCGTTGAACGCCTGGCCGCTGTCGGCGAGGTCGGCGATCAACGTGTTGACGCCGGGCAGATCGAGCGGCTTCAGATCGACGTTGAGGATGCGATAGCCCTTGGCCAGCAGATGCGCCACGGCGTGCCGCCCGGCCTTGCCGCTTCCGCCGGTGAAGACAATGCGTTTTGCCGACATGGCCGCTTTCGACTCCCTCGCCGCGTTCCGCGTTCGCCACTCTATCGCATCCCGGCGCCGCCGCGGCCGCGAATTCGCCTCGCGCGGCGCCGCTTCAGCGCAGCAGCTTGAAGGCGTGCGGCGACCAATCGCCGCGGGCGACGCCGGGGATGCACCACAACATGCACAACGGTTCGATCGCGCGCGCCGCCTCGACCGCGCCCATGTCCGCCGTCTCCCAGCCGAACTGGTCGAGCAGCTTCGCCACGGCGCGCTTGGACTCCTCGTGGTCGCCGCAGATGAACATCGTCGGCTTGCCGCCGGAAAAATGCGGATCGACCATTTGCGCCGCGCCGACCGAATTGAACGCCTTGACGAAATGCGCCGCGGGATAGGCCTTTTGCAGCCGCTCCATCAGCGAATCCGTCAGGCTGGTGAAGTACGACAAGACGCCGTGGACCGGCGGTCCGCCGCCGATCGGATTGCAGGCGTCGATCACCGTCTTGCCCGCGATGGCCGCCGCGCCGATCAGCTTCAGCGCGTCGAGCGCGACCGCGCCGCCGACCGCGAGAACCACGACTTCGCCGAACGCCGCCGCCGCGGCGAAATCGCCGATCTTGGCGCCGGGGGTCTTCGCCGCCCATTCCCTCAGCTTGCCCGCCTCGCGGGTGCCCAGCATGACTTCGTGACCATGTTTGAGAAAGCCCGCGCCGAGAGTCTGCGCGACCACGCCCGATCCGACGACGCCGATCTTCATCTGCGTTCTCCCTTAAAGTCCCGCCGACCCGCTTGGCCCGCGTGAGACGCGTGATGTGGGGAGGCGGACGCGCGGCGACAAGCCGCCTCGCGCGCCCTCGTCGCGCTTGCGCGGCGCCCGCCGGGCTTCTATAACGCCGGCTTGCGCCGTCCGCGGCGCTGTCGGAGTGTAGCGCAGCCTGGTAGCGCACCTCGTTCGGGACGAGGGGGCCGGAGGTTCAAATCCTCTCACTCCGACCAATTTCCCCCAAAATTCGATGCGTTCGCGGCGCCGGCCGGCGTCACCGCGCGTCTCCGCCCAAGACTTTGGCGTAGACGCGGCGCACGTTTTCGCGCGCCTCGCCGACCGCTCCTTGCAGCGATTCGAAGTCCGGCAGCGCCGCCGCGGCGGCGATGCGGCGTTTGACGCCGCTGGCCGCCTTGGCGGGATCGAACGGGCCGGCGACGGCGAGGCGCATGATCTGGGTGGCGTCGGTATAGAGCCGATGCGCGTCGGCGAGCGCCGTCGCGTCGTCCGCGGCGATCAGGCCGCGCGCCGCCGCCTCGGCGATCACCGCGCGGGTCGAGGTCGCAAGCAGGCCGGGATGGTCGTGCGCGTGCGCGAGCGTCAGGTATTGCGCGACGAATTCGATGTCGATGAGGCCGCCCGAGACCAGCTTGAGGTCCCAAGGGTCCTGGTCGCCCTTCTCGTGGGCGATCAGCTTGCGCATCGCGCGCACGTCGCGCGCGAGCTTCTCCGGGTCGCGCGGCAGCGCTAGGACGGCGGCGATCGCCGCGCCGATCTCCGCGGCGAGGCCCGGCTCGCCGGCCACGACCCGCGCCCGCGTCAACGCCATGTGCTCCCAGGTCTCCGCTTCCCCGACCTGGTAGAGCTTGAAGGCGGAGAACTGCGTCGCTAGCGGCCCCTTGCCGCCGGAGGGGCGCAAGCGCAGATCGACGTCGTAGAGCTTTCCCGCCTTGGTCGGCGCGGTCAGCGCGGCGATCAGCCGCTGCGTCAGCCGCGCATAGTAGACGACGGCGCCGAGCCGCCGCGCGCCGTCGGATTCGCTCGCCTCGGCGGGAAAATCGTAGATGACGATCAGATCGAGATCGGACGCCGCGGTCATTTCGCGCGAGCCGAACTTGCCCATCGCCAGGACGGCGACGCGGCCGCCCGGCACGCGGCCGTGATCGAGCGCGAAGGAGTCGCCGACCCTTGCCAGCAACGCCGCGACCAGGCCCTGCGCCAGCGCGCTGTAGGCGCGCCCCGCGCGCTCGCAATCGAGCGCGCCGGATAGCAGGCGCACCCCGATCACGAACGTCTCCTCGGCGGCGAAATCGCGCGCGCGGTCGAGCATGTCCTCGAAGGTCGTCGCGGCGTCCAAGAACTCCGCGACGCGCGCCGCCAGCCGTTGTTCGTCGAGGCTGTCGCCGATCGCGCCGACCCGGCCGGGGTCGATCGCCGCATCGAGCACGTGCGGGCGCTGGGCGACGACCCCGGCCAGGCGCGGCGCGCTGCCGAAGAGATCGCCGAACAATTCGCGCACCGGCGCGTTGGAGCGCAGGATCGACAGCAGCTCCACCGCGCCCGGCATGCGCGCCAGCGCCGCGTCGAAGGCGCTCAACGCCGCATCGGCGTCGCCCGAGCCGGAAAAGGCGGCGAGCAGCGCCGGCACGAGTTCGGTCAACACTTCGCGCGCGCGGGCGCTGCGCACCGCCGAGCGGCGGCCGAAATGCCAGCCGCGAATGGTCTCGGCGGCCTCTTCGGGGCGCTGGAAGCCGAGGCGGCGCAACGTCGTCAGGGTCTCGGGATCGTCGACGACGCCGGTGAACACCAAATTGCCCGCCTCGGCGCCGAGCGTCGGCGCGTCCTCGAACAGGCGCGCGTAGTGCCTCTCGACCCGGCGCAGATGATCGGTCGTTGCCGCCGCGAACGCCTCGAGCCCGGCGTAGCCGCAGAAGGCGGCGAAGCGCGCCAGCGCGTCGGCCTCGAACGGCAGGCGCTGGGTCTGCTCGTCGTCGATCATCTGCAGGCGATGCTCGACGCGGCGCAGGAACGTATACGCGTTGGTCAGATCGTCGACCGCCTCGGCGCCGACCCAATGCTCGGCGTGCAACTGCCTGAGCATGTCGAGCGTTCGCGCGCCGCGCATCGTCGGACGCCGGCCGCCGAAAATCAGTTGCTGCGTCTGGACGAAGAATTCGATCTCGCGGATGCCGCCGCGGCCGAGCTTGACGTCGTGGCCGGCGACCGCGATTCGGTCGTGACCGCGCACCGCGTGGATTTGGCGCTTCATCGCGTGAATGTCGGCGATCGCCGCGTAATCGAAATACTTGCGCCAGATGAACGGCGCGAGATCGGCGAGGAACCGCCGGCCGAGTTCGACATCGCCCGCCGCCGCGCGCGCCTTGATCATCGCGGCGCGCTCCCAGTTCTGCCCCAGCGTCTCGTAGTAGACGCCGGCGCCGGCGAGCGAAACGGCGATCGGCGTCGACCCCGGATCGGGGCGCAGGCGCAGATCGACGCGAAACGCGTAGCCGTCCGCGGTGCGCTCCTGCAACAGGCGAACCAGCGCCTTGACCATGCGCACGAACATCGGCGTCGGCTCGACGCCCGCGGGAATCGCGGCGGCGCGCGCATCGAAGAGAACGACGAGATCGACGTCGCTGGAATAATTGAGTTCGCGCGCGCCGAGCTTGCCGAGCGCGAGAACGACGAGGCCGCACCCGGCCTCGATCGCCTGCGCGTCGGGATCGAGGCGCAATCGCCCGTCGCGCGCGGCTTGGCGCAACAGAAACCGCAACGCCGCCGCGACGCCGGCGTCGGCGAAGCGGGTCAGCGCCTCGGTCGCGGCGGTCAGGTCCCATACGCCGCCGAGGTCGGCGAGCGCGATCAGCAGCGCCGACTCGGCCTTGGCGCGGCGCAACGCGCGCATCAGCGCGGTCTCGTCGTCGTCGCGGCGCGAACCGAGCGCCTCGATGAGCGCCGCGAGCGAATCTTCCGGCGGCGCGCCGAAGAGGCGCGCGAGGCGGCCGGGATCGTCGCCGATCAGCCGCCACAGATAGGGCGAATGATCGGCGACGCCGAGCAAGAGATCGCGCACGCCCCGACGCGCGACAAGCGCGCTCAACGTCGCCGCTTCCCGCTGGCCGAGCAGCGCCTCGAGCCGGCCGCGCGCCACGGCGGGGGCGGCGAGCCGCGGCGCCTCGCGCAGGCGGTCGGCGAGGGCGCCGCTCATGCCGCCGGCTCGGCGGGCGGCGAGGAAAGCGCCGAGGCGGCCCCCGGCAGCGTGACGACGACCTTGAGGCCGGGCGCGTTGTCTTCGAGCCGCACTTCGCCGCCGTGCATGCGCATCACCGCCGCGGCGAGCGACAGGCCGAGGCCGGAGCCGGGGCGCGAGCGCGCGCCCTCCAGTCGGACGAAGCGATGGATCGCGCGCTCGCGGTCGCCTACGGGAATGCCCGGCCCGTGGTCGGCGACTTCGACCCGGACGCGCTCGCCGTCGCGCCGCGCGGTCACCGCGATCTCGCTTCGGCCCGCCGCGGCCGGCCCATCGCCCTTGCCGGCGCCGTACTTGACGGCGTTGTCGATGAGATTGGCGACCGCCTGGCCGATCAATTCGCGGTTTCCCACGATGGTCAGGCCGCGCGCGGCCTCCACCTCGAGCGCGACGCCGTATTCCTCGGCGAGCGGCGCGTAGAGTTCGGCGACGCTGGCGACCGTCTCGCCGAGATCGAACGCGATTCGGCCGGCGCTTTCCGCGCCCGCCTCGGCGCGCGCGATCAGCAGCAGCGCGTTGAAGATCTTGATCAGGCCGTCCGATTCCTCGATGGTGCGCTCCAGCGCGGCGCGAGCGGCGGCCGGATCGGCGTCGCTGCGCAGCGCCTCTTCGGCGTGATTGCGCAGCCGCGTCAGCGGCGTGCGCAGATCGTGGGCGATGTTGTCGGAGACTTCGCGCATACCCGCCATCAGGTCGGCGATGCGCGCCAGCATTTCGTTGAGGCCGCGCGCCAGGCGGTCGAGTTCGTCGTCGGAGCCGGAGACCGGCAGCCGGCGCGTCATGTCGCCGGCCATGATCGCGCGCGCGGATTGGTTCATCGCGTCGATGCGGCTGAGCACTCGGCGGGCGACGAACAGCGCGCCGAGCGCGGCGAGCGCGGCGAAGAACGCCAGCGAAACCGCCATGGCGCGGATCATCACCGCGCCGATCCGGGCGCGGTCGCCGAGATCGCGCCCGACCAGCAGGTGGAAGCCGCCCGGCAGCAAAAAGATGCGCGCCAGCGCGCGCCGGCCGGGCGAGGATTCGTCGGTCGTTTCGTAGGGCGTGTCGACGACGCCGGCGCGATCGAGCACGCCCGACGGCAATTGCGCGACGTTGCCGGCGAGCGGCTCGCCGGCGCCGTCGGTCAAGAGATAGAGCGAGGAGCCGGGCTGGCGCGAGCGCGCCTCGATGATCGCGCCGAGACGGCGCACGCCGCCGCTCTGGTATTGCTCGGAGAGGCCGTTGGCCTCCGCCTCGATAGTCTGGCGCGTCTCGTCGTCGACCAGCTTGATCACCTGCCAGGCGACGACGCCGAGCACCAGCGCCGCGCCGATCGCGCTGAGGCCGAGAATGGCGAGCGTCAGCTTGAACGCCGTGGCGCGGAACAGCTTAACGAGCGCCGTCACGGATCATGTATCCGGCGCCGCGCACGGTGTGCAGCATCGGCGCGTCGAAGTCGCGATCGATCTTGGCGCGCAGGCGCGAGACGTGCACGTCGATGACGTTGGTCTGCGGGTCGAAATGATAGTCCCAGACGTGTTCGAGCAGCATGGTGCGGGTGACCACCTTGCCGGCGTTCTGCAAGAGATATTCGAGCAGACGGAACTCGCGCGGCTGCAACACGATTTCCTCGCCGGCGCGCGTCACCTTGTGGGTGAGGCGGTCGAGCGTGAGGTCGCCGAGCCGATAGACCGTCTCCTCCGGCGCGCCCTTGGGGCGGCGGCGCGCCAGCGCCTCGACGCGCGCCAGCAACTCGGAAAAGGCGTAGGGCTTGGCGAGGTAATCGTCGCCGCCGGCGCGCAGGCCCTTGACGCGGTCGTCGACCTGGCCGAGCGCCGAAAGGATCAGGACCGGGGTTTCGACCTTCTGCGCCCGCAGCGCGCCAATCAGCGCCAGGCCGTCCATCTTGGGCAGCAGGCGGTCGACGATGGCGACGTCGTAGCCGCCCTCCTGCGCCAGATCGTAGCCGCCGACGCCGTCGGCGGCGTGGTCGACGCTGTGTCCGGCCTCGCGGAACGCCTTGACGAGGTACGCCGCCGCGTCGTGGTCGTCTTCGATGATGAGAATCCGCATGGGGGACATATAGCGGCTTCCGCACGGTCCGCCAAAGACGGCGGCCGGACGATCGGCGTTTCCGCCAACGGCGGGAAGCGGTCATCGAGCCCGGGGAACGCGCTAGATCGCTCGAGGACGAAGCCGATGACGCGCCTGCCCCATGTCATTCCCGCGAAAGCGGGAATCCAGTGGGAAAAGGGCGCATCGGCCGCCGAGTCTGGATTCCCGCTTTCGCGGGAATGACATCGCCGGCGATTCCGCTCGATCGCATCCCGCTCTAACGCATGGCCCAGGCGGCGAACGGGCGATGGGCGGCGTCCGCGGCGCGGAGAATGCGCAGCGTCTTGCGCGCGATTTTGCCGTTCTCCGTCAGCGCGGCGTACTCGTCTTCCCGACTGAGCGTCGCCGAATCCAGCCGCGCCAGAGCGACGTCCGCGATCCCGAGGCCCCCGTCGAATCGCTCCCTTCGCGCCCATGCCCCGCCTCGCCAGCGCGCCCTCACCCCCAAAAAAATCGAGCGGCAGGCCATGGGGAGTGGCCTGCCGCCGTTTCGCCGGCGCCGCGCGGGAGGGGAAGGGGGCGCGGCCGTCGCCGGCGTCATTGGCCTCGCGAGGGGCGGGCGAGGCCAAGCTTCGTCACGACGCCGCTTGGACCGGCAGCGCCAAGAAGCGCACGGCGTCGCCCGACTTGACGCGCAGCAGCAGCGCCTTGCGCCCATCCGCCTTGGCGGCGGCGAAGGCGTCAGCGACTTCGCTCGGGCGCGTCACCGGCTTGCCGGCGGCCTCCAAGATCACGTCGCCGGCTTGCAGGCCGTGGTCGGCGGCGACGCCGTTGGGATCGACGTCGGCGACGGCGACGCCCTCGCCGCCGCGCGCGCGCTCGAGGCTGAGGCCGAGCTTGGCGAAGGGCGTCGACTCGTCGGCCTTCGCCGGCGCCTCGGCGTTCGCCTCCTTGTCGGTCGGCATCGCGCCGAGCTTCACCGCGATGGTCTGCTCGGCGCCGTTGCGCCAGATCGCCAGGTCGGCGGTCTTCTGCGGCCCGAGCGCGGCGATGCGGCGCGCCAGGTCCTTCGGATCGGCGACGGCGTCGCCGTTGACCGCGGTGATGACGTCGCCGATCTTCACCCCGGCGCTCGCCGCGGGCGAATTGGCGGTCTCCTTGGCGACCAGCGCGCCGGCCGCCTTCTTGACCCCGAGGCTGTCGGCGAGATCCGGCGTCACCGGCTGGATTTCGACGCCGAGCCAGCCGCGCGTCACCGCGCCGGTGTCCTTGAGCTGCTGCACCACGTTCTGCACCACGTCGCTGGCGATGGCGAAGCCGATGCCGACGCTGCCGCCCGAGGGCGAGAAGATCGCGGTGTTGACGCCGACGACTTCTCCTTCGGTGTTGAAGGTCGGGCCGCCGGAATTGCCGTGGTTGACCGGCGCGTCGATCTGCAAGAAGTCGTCATACGGGCCCGAGCCGATGTCGCGGCCGCGCGCCGAGACGATGCCCGCCGTCACCGTGCCGCCGAGGCCGAAGGGATTGCCCACCGCGATCACCCAGTCGCCGACGCGCGGCGATTGGGCGGCGAAATTGACGAAGGGATAGGTCCCCGCTTCGTTGACCTTCAGCAACGCGATGTCGGTCTTGGCGTCGGCGCCGATCACCTTGGCGGAAAGCGTCTTGCCGTCCGCGGTGGTGACCGTCACTTCGGTCGCGTGGTCGACGACGTGGTTGTTGGTGACGATGTAGCCGTCGCCGGAAATGAAGAAGCCGGAGCCCTGCGCCATCGACAGGTGGCGCTGACGGCGCGGCGTCGGCGCTTCGCCGTCGTTTTCGTCGGGCATGCCGAACTGCCGGAAGAAGCGGTCGAACGGGGTGCCCGGCGGGAAATGCGGCATGCCCTGCATGTCGGTCTCCGCCTGATCGCCGTCGTCGACCTTGACCTTGACCGAGACGACCGAGGACTTCACCCGGTCGACCACGTCGGCGAACGAGGCCGGGCCGGCCGAGGCTGGCGTCGAGGCGGCGAGGGCGAAGCTCGGGGCGAATGCGCCGTTGTCGAGCGCGACCGCGCCGAGCGCGGCGAGCGCGACCGCGCCGAGCAGTGCGGCGCGCAGCGGGCGTCGATGGGATTGGGGGGTCGGGGAAAGAGGCATGGATCGGCTCCGTTGGCGAATCGTTGCGCCGGCCCATTGCGCGGCGACATGGCCGGCACCATGCCGCACGACGCCTAACGGCGCGATGGCGGAGGCATGAAAGGTTGGTAATTTACGTTTCGCGCGCGAAAGGGCTGGCCGCCCGCGCTGCGGCGACCGATCCATTCGCAGGGCCCTCGTCCGGCCGCGCCCCGCCCGCCCGCCTTGTCTCGCCGACGGGAGGAGGGAAGAGCCCCTCCCCCGCTCCGGACGAAGGCTTCGCCTTCGCCGTGCGCGGCGGGGTCGGGGCGAGGGCGATCGGGCGCTATTTTTTCTGCGACTTCATGTGGGCGATGTAACCGCGCACGTCGGCGGCGGGTTCGGCGTAGGCGGCGCCGAGCGATTTCTCCATCGCCGCCATATAGTGTTTGGCCCAGGCCGGCAGCGGGTAGTCGATCACCGCGAGGAACTCGAGCGTCGCGGCGAGGCGGATGTCGGCGATCGACGGCTCGGCGCCGCCGATGAACGGCTTGCCGCTCATATAGAACTTGTGGAACACCTCGAGCGGCTCGGCGATCGCCGCGGCGGCGGCTTTCTGCGCTGCGTCCTTGGCGCTCGCGTCCGCGTCGCTCGCGCCGACCTCGCCGGGGTATTGCGGGAAGGCGAGCGCCGGATAGGTCGCGCGCGCGACGTAAGGGTAGAGCGTGCCGATGATATAGAACATCGCGCTGTCGATCATCGCGCGCGCCTCCGGCGCCGTCGGATAGAAGCGGTCGAGATGGTGCTTGTTGCACAGATACTGCATGATGGCGCAGCTTTCCCACACCACGCCCTTGGGCAGGTCGGCCGCTTCGATCATCGGCGTCAGATGGGCCGGGTTCTTCGCCAGGAACCCTTCCGAGCGGGTCTTTCCCCAGGCGTCGTCCTCGGCGAATTCCAGCTTCGCGGCGCGCACGAAAACGCGCGCCGTCATGTTGTTCACGCTCGGCTTCAGCACGTGCAGTTTGATGGCGGACATTCGTTTCTCCCGTTTTCCTGGCGTTGACCGCATCAGGTTCGTTTGCGTTCCGCGGGCGCGCCGGTCAGCGCGCGTAAGGGTTCTTGGGCGCGCGATCGGCCGACAGGCTCTGGCGCGAGCGCGCGACCAGCAGCTCGATCGCGTCGGCGAGATGGACTTCGCCGATGGCGCGATCGCCGGCCGCGACCCGCAGCTTGTGGGCCTCGAACAGCACGTCGGCGTGGCTGTAGCCGACCGGCGGCTCGAACTTCCAGCAGGACAGCTCGATCAGCAGGCCGAGCGGGTCCTCGAAATAGATCGCGTCGAAGATCTTGCGATCGCGCACGCCGGTGTGCTTGATCCCGCGCGCGTCGAGCCGTTCGACCGCCTGCATGAACACGGCGCGCGAGACGTTGAAGGCGATGTGGTGCACGCAGCCCGGTTCGGTCGGCGTGCGGCGCGGATCGGGCTTGCGGTCCTCGCGGGTGAAGACGGTGATCAGCCGGCTGTCGCCGGGATCGAAATAGATGTGGCTCTCCTGAGCATTGTCGAGATTGGGCTGCTCGAAGACGAACGGCATGCCGAGCACCCCCTCCCAGAAGTCGATGGAGGTTTGGCGATCGGCGCCCACCAGCGTGATGTGGTGGAGGCCCTGGGTCTGCAGCTTCTGCATGAGGCGCCCTCCCTATTTTCGTTCGACGAGCTTGGACTTGTAGTCGGTGCGCGGCAACGCGCCCGCCGCGACCAGCTGGATCTCGGCAGTCACCAGCAGCGCTTCGCGCACCCGCGCGCGGATGCGCTCGGCGAGCGCGGCGTGCGTCGGATCGAGCGCCTCGACCGCCACCGGCAGCGGCGGCTCCTGCCGCACGCCCGGCGCCTTCGGCCGGATCATCACCACGCCGGTCGTCGCCGGCGCGAACTCGGCGACGATCTCGCGCAGCGCGGTCGGGAACAGGTTGACGCCGCGCACGATCAGCATGTCGTCGGTGCGGCCGATGCAGCGCACGCGTGGAGCGGTCCGACCGCAGGCGCACAGGCCGACGCCGAGCCGAACGTGATCGCGGGTGCGAAAGCGCAGCAGCGGCGCGGAACGGTTGACGAGATGGGTGAGGACGAGTTCGCCTTCGGCGCCGTCGGTGAGCGCGATCGGCGCGCCGCTCGCCGGGTCGATCAGCTCGAAATGGATGAAGCCGCGGCCGGAGAAATGCATCCCGGCCTTGGCCTCGCATTCGCCCCACAGCGACGCCGAAATGTCGCCGATGCCCATCGCCTCGGTGACGGAAGCGCCCCACGCCGCCTCGAGCCGCGCGCGCATCGCCGGCTCGCCGCCGCCCGGCTCGCCGGCGACCATCAGCCGCTCGACGCTGCTCTTGGCCAGGTCGACGCCGCGCTTGTGCGCCCATTCGGCGAGATGCAACGCGTAGGAGGGCGTCAGCGCGATCGCGTTCGGCGTCAGCTTCTCGACCGCCGTGATCAGCCGATCCGTATTGCCGCTGCCGATCGGGATGTGGCAGAGGCCGAGCCGGGCGAAGCCGTCGAGCGCCGCGCCGGCGACGAACGGTCCGGCGTTGTAGGTCGAGATGATACGGTCGCCGCGCTTCACCCCGGAGGCGCCGTAGGTGCGCGCCGAAGTGCGCACCCACGCCTCGACGTCGCCAGCGGTGAGCGGAATGTAGCTCGGCGTTCCCGTCGTGCCGCTGGTCGAGTAGATGCGCACGATCTCGTCGCGCGTCGCGGTGCGATGCGCTCCGATCGGCTCGTCGGGGCTGCGCGAGGCGCGCAGTTCGTCCTTTTCGGTGAACGGCAGCCCGGCGATGTCGGCGAGGCCGCCGACCGCCGCGGCCGTCTTGAACCCGGCCGCCGCGAACTTGTCGCGATAGAAGCGCGAGCGCTCGAACAGAAAGGCGATCTGCCGGCGGTAGGGCGCGTCGTCGGCCGCCCCCTGGCCCTCCCAGGGCGCGGCCTCGATGTCGGGCTCGACGAGGTTCATCGCTTCGCTTCCGCCGCTTCCGCCCCGGAATAGGCGATCGCCTCTTCGGCTTGCGAGGCCATATAAAAGCCGATCGGCGTCTCCGCCTCCTCGGCGAGATGGGCGATCAGGCCGGCGACGCGGGCGAGGATCGGCGCGCCGCGGGTCAGCATGACCGGCGCGTCGACGTCGCGCAGGGTCGCGGCGATCGCCATCGAGACGTTCATCGGCAGCGGTTTGCCCCAGACCCGCGCCGCGGCGGCGGCGAGGCGCGTCGCGGCGTCGACGCCGCGGCCGGCGACGCCGCGCTGCCGGGCCAGCGCGATCATCCGTTCGGCGCGCGAGTCGACCGGCTTGTGCAACGGATGGCCGAAGCCGACGAGCGGGCGGCCCGCCGCGCGCCGCTCGCGCGCCGCCGCCTCGGCCGCCTCGTCGGGCGACGCGCCGGCGTCGACGCGCTTCAGCACGTCGTCGATCAGCGCCCGCGCTTCGCCCGCCGAGCCGAGGATGACCGTGCCGCAGCCGAGCACGCCGGCCGCGACCGCGCCCTGCAGCGCGGCGGGATCGGCGGCGTAGGTCATGCGCGCCGCCTGCACGCTCGGGGTCAGGCCGTGCTCGGCGATCGCGACGAGCGCCAGATCGAGAAAGAAGCGCTGCTCCGCGCTCGGCATGCGCCCCGTCGCCAGGAAAAAGAAGAACTCCGTGAAGGTCGCCGAACCCATGAGATCGCCGGCGAGATCGCGGCCGCGAACGGTCACGCGCAGGGGATCGGCGGTCGAAATGGCGCTCGCAGCCGCGCCGCGCTTGCCGATCAGCATGCGTTGCGGGGGCGCCTTTCGGCGTCATGCGCGACGCGCCTCGTCGGGGCGCCGAAGTGGGAGACTGCAGCCCATGCCTCGCTCGAGAACGACGGCGGAGAAGAACCCCAGGCGGGACGTCGGCGCGCCGGCGCACGGCGCGACGGTCGCTCACATCGTCGAGCGTCTGCGCGACGACATCCTCGCCCAGCGGCTTTCGCCGGGCGAGCGGCTGGTCGAATGCGA
>JBEKBD010000045.1:0-20737 GCA_050015575.1 Roseiarcus sp.
CGAAATGATCGCCTTGCACGCCGGACTGGTGATGCGCCGCCTCGGCGAACTCGGCGAAGTCGGCGCCGAAATCGCGCAGGATCTCGTCGATTGCGTCTTCCATCATTTCGAGGACGCGCTGCGCGAAATGGCGCTTGGCGACGCTGGCGTCGCCCGGCGGATGAAGAGCCTGGCCGCGGCCTTCACCGGCCGCGGCAGAGCCTACGGCGAAGCGCTAGCCGCGCGCGACGCCGAGGCGCTGGCGGCGGCGCTGGCCCGCAACGTCTACGGCGCGAGCGAGGCCTCGGGCGCGCCGCGCTCGCGCGACCTCGCCGCTTACGCCCTCGCCGCCGCGCTCGCGCTCGAGGGCGAGGAGATCGACGCCTTTTCCGGCGGCCGGTTCGGTTTCCCCGCGGCGTTGGGAGAGGCGAGATGACGAACGAGGCGGTGTTCAGCCGCACGGTGCGGGTCGAGGCCGTGCCCAAGGACGGGCTCACCCGGACGATCGAGGCCGACCCGGCGGAGCGCGCGGCTCTGGCCGAACTCAATCATCTGCCCGGCGTCGCCAAGCTCGCGGCGACGTTCACGCTGCGCCGCGCCGGGCGCGCCGGCGTGCGCGTTTCCGGCGTCGTCCATGCCGAAGTGACGCAAACCTGCGTCGTTTCGCTCGAGCCTTTCCCGGCCACGCTCGACGAGTCGGTCGACGTGCGCTTCGCGCCGAGCGCCGATGGAAGCGCCGAGCGGCACGGCGCGCCGGGCGTTCCCGCCGATGCGATCCTGTTTGACGCCGAGGACGCGCCCGACCCGATCGTCGACGGCCGGATCGATCTTGGCGCGCTGGCGGCCGAATTCCTGGCGCTGGGGCTCGATCCCTATCCGCGCAAGCCCGGCGCACAGTTCGCGCCGCCCGAGGACGTCGCCGGCGCGAGTTCGCCGGCGCCTGCGAGCGTCGCCGCCAAAAAGAGCTGAGCGCAGCCGCAATTCCGCCGCGGCGCGGTTCGGCGTCGGCGCCGCGGCCGCAAGTCTTTCAGCGCTCGACGCCTGTTCAACCCGCATCGATGCGCCGCGAGAAAATCGGGCTTGCCGAATGCCCACTAAATAATCAAAATGATGCATCGGTAATCGGAATTCCGGTCCGATCGAGGGGCGGCGGCCGCGGGGTCGGATCGCGCGCCCAATCGGGGGATAACATGGATCTCGTCACAGCTATGGCGATCAGCATCGGCGTGTTCGGAGGCATCGGCGCGTTTCTGCTGCTGCTGCCGCAGGTCGCTTCGGATCTGAGCTTTTGGGTCGCTTTGATCGGTTTGGCCACGTTCTATCTGTGTGGCGGCAAAGAGGCCGGTCTGGGCAAGGCGCTCACCCACAATATCTTCGGCGCGGTGATCGGCTTGATTCTGTTGCTGCTGGTCCCGGTCGGCGCCGCGATCTGGACGCCGCTGTGGGTCGGCATTTGCGTGTTGATCACCCTCTTCATTCTCGTCATCGCCTCCAAGTGGGCGAGACTGGGCGACATTCCGGCTTCGCTTCTCGGCTATGCGCCGTTGGCGGCGTTCCTCGGCAAGGATGCGACCGCGGTTTCGTTCGGCAATCCGTTCGTCAACGTCGTGATTTCCTTGGTCATCGGCGCGGTGCTCGGCTATCTCGCGGAGAAACTCACCGCTGCGTTGGCGAAGAAATAGGCGCTTCGGCGTTGCGCGGCGCGGCGGACGCTCGGCGTTCCGCCGCGTCGATCGTTTCAAGGGGGGAGCGCGCCAAACGCGCGGGCGGACGTTCGCGGGAGAGGCCGGCCGGGTTCTCGACGAGGCGCGGCGCGTCCCTGCGCGAGGCGATTTTCCGACGATTGGCGCCTTTGGGCGAGCCTTTCGGGTTCGTCGACGCCGGTCCGCGACCGCAAATTCGCCACATCGGCCCCGTTTGAACTCGCGACATTGCCTTGCGCGGCGAAGCCGCTATTGTCCCGCGCGTCGGCGGGTCGAGGCGCGGTCAGGACAGAAATTTGAATGAACAAGGGCGTTCGCATAGCGCTCGATGCGATGGGCGGGGACCACGGGCCTTCCGTCGTGGTGAACGCGGCGTCGATCGCGCTCGTGCGCCGGCCCGACGTCGACTTTATCCTGTTCGGCGACGAAACGGCGATCGCGCCGCTTCTGGCCGCCCATCCCGCGCTGGCGCGCAAGTCGCGCGTCGTCCATTGCGACGTCGCGGTCAAGATGACGGACAAGCCGAGCCAGGCGCTGCGGTCGGGGCGGCGCGCGTCGTCGATGTGGCTGGCGATCGACGCGGTCAAGAAGGGCGAAGCCGATTGCGCGGTCTCGGCCGGCAACACCGGCGCGCTGATGGCGATGGCCAAAGTATGCCTGCGCACGATGGCGCAGATCGAGCGCCCGGCGATCGCGGCGATGTGGCCGACGCTGCGCGGCGAATCGATCGTGCTCGACGTCGGCGCGACGATCGGCGCCGACTCCGAGCACCTCGTCGATCTCGCGATCATGGGCGCGGCGATGGCGCGCATCGTCTTCGACATCGAGATCCCCACCGTCGGCCTGCTCAACGTCGGCGTCGAAGAAATCAAGGGCATCGAGGAGGTCAAGGCCGCCGGCCGCGTCCTGCGCGAAACGGCGTTGCCGAACATGCGCTACCATGGCTTCGTCGAGGGCGACGACCTCGGCAAGGGGACGGTGGACGTCATCGTCACCGAAGGCTTCGCCGGCAACATCGCGCTCAAGACCGCCGAGGGGACCGCTAAACAATTCGGCCGCTACTTGCGCGACGCGTTGAACCACAATTGGGCGTCCCGCCTCGGATACTTCCTCGCCCGCGACGGGTTTCGCGCGCTCAGCGAAAAAATGGATCCGGCGCGCGTCAACGGCGGGGTGTTTCTCGGCCTTGACGGCGTCGTCATCAAGAGTCATGGCGGGGCGGACGCCGAGAGCTACGCCGGCGCAATCGAGGTCGGCTACGAAATGATTCGCCAAGAACTGCTCGGCAAAGTCCGCGAAATGATCGCCCAGGCCAACGAAGCGCGCGCCCCGGCCGCGACGGCCCCGTGAAACACATGCGCCTTCGGGAACCTCCGCTTTCATGAATCCGACGATCATACGCTCGGCCGTGCGCGGCGTCGGCGGCTATCTGCCGTCGCGCGTGCTCGGCAACGCCGAGCTGTCGACGATGGTCCACACCACCGACGAATGGATCGTGCAACGCACCGGCATTCGCCAGCGTCACATCGCCGCAGAGGGCGAGACCACGTCGACGCTCGCTGTGAAGGCCGCCGCGGCGGCGCTGGCCGATGCGGGGCTCCGCGCCGCCGACATCGATCTCATCGTCGTGGCGACCTCGACGCCGGACTACACGTTTCCGGCCGTGGCGACCCAGGTGCAGGCCGAACTCGGCGTCATGCACGGCGTCGGCTTCGATCTGCAGGCGGTTTGTTCCGGCTTCGTCTTCGCGGTGGCGACCGCGGACAAGTTTCTTGTTTCCGGCTCGCATAAGCGGGCGCTGGTGATCGGCGCCGAGACGTTCTCGCGCCTGCTCGATTGGAACGACCGCACCACCTGCGTGCTGTTCGGCGACGGCGCCGGGGCGATCGTGCTGGAAGCCGTCGCCGGCGACGGGGCGAGTTCCTCACCCGGCGTCATGGCGACGCAATTGCGCTCCGACGGGCGCCATCGCGCCAAGCTCTACGTCGACGGCGGCCCTTCGAGCACCAAGACGGTCGGGCATCTGCGCATGCAGGGCAGGGAAGTCTTCAAGCACGCCGTCTCCATGGTCGCCGACGTCGTCGAGGCCTGCTTCGACAAGGCCGGCGTCAGCGCCGCCGACCTCGATTGGTTCGTGCCGCATCAGGCCAACCTGCGCATCATCGAAGCTTCGGCCGACAGGCTCGGCGTGGCGCGCGAAAAGGTCGTCGTCACCGTCGACCGGCACGCCAACACTTCGGCCGCTTCCATTCCCCTGGCGCTCGACGTCGCGGTCAGGGACGGCCGCATCAAGAAGGGCGACCTGGTGATGATCGAGGCGGTGGGCGGCGGCTTCACCTGGGGCGCCGCGCTGATCCGCTGGTGAAGGAGTCGCTCTTGCGCGCGCTCGGCTGACGGCGCGGCGAACCTGCGACCGCTGGCGGCATTGACGCGGGCCGAGCGGGCGGCGATTCTGAGCCATGTCCGCGCTAGGGCTGGTGATTCTCGTCTTCGTCCTGCTGTGCGGCGGCGCAGCGGCGGGGTTCTTCGTCAGCTTGCGGCTGCCGGAGCGACACCGCGCGCCCGAGTCGATGGACGTGGTGCAGCTCGCGGTCGGCCTGCTCGCGACCTTCGCCGCGATCGTGTTGGGCCTTCTGACTTCTTCCGTCAGCTCGGGCTACGAGACCGCTTACCAGACGCAGGGCGCCTTCGCCGGACAGCTCGCCCAGCTCGACCGCTGTCTGCGCGACTACGGCCCGGAGACGCAGGCGACGCGCGCGAAGCTGCGCAGCTACGTCGCCGCCGTCGTCGTCAGCACCTGGCCCTCGGAGCCGGCGCCGGCCGGCGTCGCCATTGCCGACACGAACATGCGGCGGACCGGGGAAGACCCGGTCCTGACGAACGTGATCGACGAAATCGGGATCGAGACGCGATCGCTGCAGCCGACGGACCGCTTGCGCCAGAGCGTCGCGGCCGCCTGCATGAGCCAATACGACGACATGGTCAAGAGCCGCTGGGTCGTGATCGAAGGTGCGCACGGATCGATCTCGACGCCGTTCGTTTGGATTCTCGTCGCCTGGCTCGTCATCCTGTTCGCCGGCTTCGGCCTGCGCGCGCCGCCCAACGCGCTCAACGTCATCGTCATCGGACTGTGCGCCGTCTCGATCAGCACCGCCGTCTTCGTCATCGTCGATTTGGACCAGCCTTATGGCGGCCTGTTCGGCGTGTCGAGCGAGGCGATGCGCAACGCGCTCGCCGACATGGTGCGCTGAGGGGCGGCGAATTCGCGACCGCTCACTCCGCCGCCGCCGCTTGTTGCGCCGGCGTAAGGACGGCGCGCGGCGAGCGCATCAGGATCGCCAGAGGGAAGCAGGCGAGCGAAAGGATCGTCATCAGATAGAAGTCGTTGGAATAGGCCATCACCGCCGCTTGCTGCGTCACCAGCGCGTCGAACAGGCCGAGGTCGCGCGCGGTGCGCGTCCCCAACGCGAGCGCGTCGGGCAGGCGCATGGCGTCGTTGAACGGCGTGACGCGCTCGACCAGCTGACTGTGGAAATACGCGGTGCGGCTGACCACGCGCGCGATGAGGATCGAAATGCCGATCGAGGCGCCGATGTTGCGCGCCAGCGTCCACAGCGACGTCGCTTCGCCGCGCAATTCGCGCGGCAGCGTGGTGAAGGCGACGGCGTTGAGCGGCGTGAAGACGAAGCCGAGGCCGAAACCCTGCATCATTCCGTCGAGGGCGATGGCGGCGGCGGAGACGTTGTCGTTCCACCCGACCATCACCCACTGCGCCAAAGCGGCGATCGCCAGGCCGACCAGCATGAACGGGCGCGCGTCGCGCCCCCCCAGCATGCGGCCTACCAGGCTCATCGCCACGAACGTGCCGATGCCGCGGGCGCCAAGGAGATAGCCGCTGGTCAGCACCGGATAACCCAACAGGTTCTGCAGCAACGGCGTCAGCAGCGCCATCGTCGACATCAGGACGAGACCGTTGAGAAACATCAGGCCCATCGCGAGAGAGAAGTTGCGGTCCCTGAACAGCCTCATCTCGATGAACGGGCGCTTGGAGGTGACGCAGTCGGCGATGAAGAAATAAAAGCCGGCCACGGACAGGATCGTCTCGATCCAGATCTCGTTCGAGTCGAACCAGCCCTGGTCCTGTCCGCGGTCGAGCATCAATTGGAGCGCGCCGACGGCGAGCGACAGCGACAGGAAGCCGAACCACGAAAACGAAAGGTCGCGGCGGACGCGGCTCTCCGGCATGAACACGGCAAGGCCGATCGCCGTCAGGACGCCGAACGGCACGTTGACGTAGAACACCCACCGCCAGGAATAGTCCTCGGTGAGCCAGCCGCCGAGCGTCGGGCCCAGGATCGGCCCGAGCATGATGCCCATGCCCCAGATCGCCATCGCCGCGGCGCGCTTGGCGGGCGGATAGGCGTCGAGCATCACCACCTGGGCGAGCGGCACCAGCGCCGCGCCGAAGACGCCTTGGACAAGGCGAAAAAACACCATCTGATCGATGCTCTGGGCGGCGCCGCAGAGCATCGAGGCGAGAGTGAAGCCGGCAGTGCAGACGATGTACAGCCGTTTGCGGCCGAACCGCGCCGTCATCCAGCCGACCGGCGAGGTCATGATCGCCGCAGCGATGATATACGAGGTCAGCACCCAGTTGACCTGGTCCTGCGTGGTCGACAGCGAGCCCTGCATGTAGGGCAGGGCGACATTGGCGACGGTGGTGTCGAGCACCTGCATGATGGTCGCCGTCATCACGAAGATGCTGACCATCGCGCGGGTGAACGGCGGCATTTCGCCGTCGTGGGCGACTTGCGCGCTCATCGCGCCGCGGCGGGCGCCGGCGCCATCGGCGGCGCGAACCATGACTCGATCCAGGCGACGATGTCGCCGCCCACCGCGGCCAGGGTTCGCTTGTGCTCGGTGTCGATCGAGATGATGGCGCTCATGCCGGCGCGAAGGTTGGCGAGGTCCTGATCGGGGTCGAAGGAAAAGCGCAGCGGCACGCGCTGCACCACCTTGACCCAATTGCCGCTGGAGTTCTGCGGCGGCAGGATCGCGAATTGCGCGCCGGTGCCCGGCGCGATCGAGGAAATCCAGCCGCTCCATTGGCGTTCGGGAAACGTGTCGATCGTCACGCTGGCGCGCTGGCCGACGCGCACGTAGGTGAGGTCCGATTCCTTCGGGCTGGCGTCGACCCACAGTCCCGTCGTCGCGACGATGGCGAACACCGGCTGCCCCGCGAGCGCGACGCGGCCGAGTTCGATCTGGTCGACCTGCGTCGCCTCGCCGGCGATCGGCGCGGTCACCTTGGTGTTCCTCAGATTGCGCTCGGCGTCCTCCACCTGGGCCTTGGCCTGGACGTAGTCGGGAAAGGTCTCGATCGAGGCGTCGGGCCCGCCGCCGAGCTTGACGACGGTCGACTCCTGCCACCAGCGCGAGAATTCGAGGATCTGCTTGGCCTGCACCAGGGCGGCGGTGGCGGTGTCGAGTTCGAGTTCGGTGCCGGCGTGCGATTTCACCAACGCCGCTTTGCGATCGTAGTCGGCCTGGCGCAGGTCGACCGCCTGCTGGCCCATCGCGATCTGCGCGATGTTGCTCGCATAGGACGAGCGCAGATTGGCGAACTCCACCTGCGCCGCGGCCAGCCGGCCTTGCGCCAGCTCCAGCGCGGTGCGATAGGGCGCCGGGTCGATGTCGAACAGCGGATCGCCGACGGCGACGCGCTGCCCCTCGACGACGTGCACCGCGACGATCGGCCCGGTGATCTGCGGGGTGATCAGCACCTTGTCCGCGCCGACATAGGCGTTGTCGGTCGAGACGTAGCGGCCGGTGGCGAGCCACCACATGAGGCCGAGCGCGAGCGCCGCGAGCGGCGCGACGACGAGCACGAAAAGGCGAACGCGCTCGCCGCGTCGCCGCGGCGTCGGCGCCGAAGGGGGCTCCGCCGCGGACGAGACGACCGGCGCCGTCGCAGGCGCCGGGGCAGGCGGCGCGGCGGGAGTCGGAGCGCGGCTAAGGGGCGTTGGCTCGCTCGAGCGTTCGCGCGGGCTGGGAGAGGCTTGCGACACGTTGCTAAACTCCGCCGGTCAATTCGTGCTTGAGATTGGTCTTGATGCGCTGCAGGCCGGCGATGAGCCCGGCGATCGCTTCGTCGTCGAGACCGGCCAGCGCGCGCGCCATCACCGCCTCGCCGAGGGCGCCGAGCCTTTGCAGCGTCGGCGCCGCCGCCGCGGTCAGGAATAGCCGGTGGGCGCGCCGGTCGGCCGCGTCGTCGCGCCGCTCGACCAGACCGGAAGCGGTCAGCTTGTCGACGAGGCGCGTGAGGGTGATCGGGGCGAGATCCAGCGCGTCGGCCAATTCGCACTGCTTGACGCCCTGGGCGCGTTGCAACTTGACGAGCACGGCCCACTGCGCGCGCGTCGTATGCACTTCGCGCGCGCGTTGATCCGCATAGGTGCGCAACATGCGCGCGACGTCGTGCAGCACGAACGCGAGTTCGCGGGAACGGGTGAAGGTCGTCATTTCTGATGTCGCTTATTATATGTCGCCTTATAATAAGCGGAGATCCGAATCTCAAGGCCGATGTGGCGGAATCGCGTGAAAAATCGTTAACGCGGCGTTGTCGCGCGCCATGCGATTGCAACGCCGCTCACGGCGGGGGCCGGCGTCCCTGTCGAGGACGCCGGCGCTCAGGCCGCTATGCGAAATTCTCGTTGGGCTGGCGCGCGTCTCGCCGATAATCTTCGACTTTGGTCGACGGAATCTCCCGACCGCCGCGTTCGGTCATGCGCGCTTTGCATAAGCGTGCGGTCTGTGTCAGCCTTGCCAAGGCGCAGGCGCCGTGAGAGAGAATCGGAGCGCGCAGGCCGAGGAAATCGGCGCGAGAGGCGTGAGGGAGGCCCGATGAGCGACGACCCGAAGAGCGACGCGCCGGAGACGCAAGAATGGCTCGACGCGCTCGACTCGGTCGAGGCTTTCGAAGGCTTGGAGCGCGTCGACGAGTTGCTCGACGCCGTTGTCGTGTCCGCCCGCCGCAAGGGCGCCAAACTGCCGTTCGCGGCCAATACCGCCTATCTCAACACCATTAGCGTCGCCGACCAGCCCGCGCATCCCGGCGTGCGCGAACTCGAGCGGACCATCCGCCGCTACGTCCGTTGGAACGCGGCGGCGATCGTGCTGCGCGCCAACAAGGAATCGTCCGAGCTCGGCGGCCACATCGCCAGCTTCCAGTCGGCGGCGACCCTCTACGACACCGGCTTCATGCATTTCTGGCGCGCCCCCGACGAGACCCACGGCGGCGACCTCGTCTATTTCCAGGGGCACTCCTCGCCCGGAATCTACGCGCGCGCGTTTCTCGAAGGGCGCCTCAGCGAGGAACAGCTCGTCAATTTCCGTCAGGAAGTCGGCGGCAAGGGGCTTTCGTCCTATCCGCATCCCTGGCTGATGCCCGACTTCTGGCAGTTTCCCACGGTTTCGATGGGGCTCGGACCGCTGATGGCGATCTATCAGGCGCGGTTCCTGCGCTATCTCCAGGGCCGCGGCGTCGCCAATACGGCGGGGCGCAAGGTCTGGGCGTTCTGCGGCGACGGCGAGATGGACGAACCGGAATCGCTCGGCGCGATTTCGCTGGCGGGCCGCGAGAAGCTCGACAACCTGATTTTCGTCGTCAACTGCAATCTGCAGCGCCTCGACGGGCCGGTGCGCGGCAACGGCAAGATCGTGCAGGAACTCGAGGCCGGTTTCCGCGGCGCCGGGTGGAACGTCATCAAGTGTCTCTGGGGCTCCAATTGGGACCCGCTGCTCGCCATGGACAGCTCGGGACGGCTGCGCCAGGTGATGGAGGAATGCGTCGACGGCGATTATCAGGACTTCAAGTCCAAGGACGGGGCTTACGTCCGCAAGAACTTCTTCGACCGCTATCCCGAGACGGCGGCGATGGTCGCCGACTGGAGCGACGACAAGATCTGGGCGCTGAAGCGCGGCGGCCATGACCCGATCAAGGTCTACGCCGCCTTCAAGGCCGCCGTCGACCACAAGGGCCAGCCGACCGTCGTTCTCGCCAAGACCGTCAAGGGCTACGGCATGGGCGAAGCGGGCGAGGGGCAGATGATCGCCCATCAGCAGAAGCATATCGGCGCAAACGCCCTGAGGAGCTTCCGCGACCGCTTCCGCATCCCGGTCTCCGACGCCGAGATCGGCGAGATCCCGTTCGTGCGGTTCGCCGAAGACAGCGCGGAGATGAAATACCTACGCGAGCGCCGCGCCGCGCTCGGCGGTTCGCTGCCGGCGCGCCGCCGCGTCAGCGCGCCGCTGGAGATTCCGCCGCTCTCCGCCTTCGAGGCGCTGTTGAAGCCGAGCGCCGAGGGGCGAGAATTCTCCACCACCATGGCCTTCGTGCGCATATTGACGACGTTGCTGCGCGACAAGGCGATCGGCTCGCGCATCGTGCCGATCGTGCCCGACGAAAGCCGCACCTTCGGCATGGAGGGGCTGTTTCGCCAGATCGGCATCTTCAGCCAGGTCGGTCAACTCTACCGTCCGCAGGACGCCGACCAGCTGATGTACTACCGGGAAGACTCCAAGGGGCAGATCCTGCAGGAGGGCATCAACGAGGCCGGCGCCATGGCCTCCTTCATCGCCGCCGGGACGTCGTACTCGACGTCGAACACGCCGATGATCCCCTTCTACATCTACTACTCGATGTTCGGATTCCAGCGCGTCGGCGATCTCGCTTGGGCGGCCGGCGACATCCGCGCGCGCGGCTTCCTGATCGGCGGCACCTCCGGGCGCACCACCCTCAACGGCGAAGGGTTGCAGCACGAGGACGGCCACAGCCACCTCGTCGCCTCGACCATCCCCAACTGCGTCGGCTACGACCCGACCTACGCCTACGAGCTGGCGGTCATCATCCAGGCCGGCCTGAAGCGGATGTACGGCGACAACGAGGACGTCTATTACTACATCACCACCCTCAACGAGAATTATCCCCATCCCGGCATGCCCGAAGGCGCCGAGGCGGGGATTCTCAAGGGCATGTACAAGCTGCGCGTCGTCGAGGCGGAAAAATCCGGCCCGCGTCTGCGCCTGCTGGGATCGGGGGCGATCCTGCGCGAGGTCGAGGCGGGGGCCGAGCTGCTCGCCAAGGATTTCGGCGTCTCCAGCGAGATTTGGAGCGTGACCAGCTTCACCGAGTTGCGCCGCGACGGTCTGGAGGCGGAGCGCTGGTCGATGTTGCACCCGGAAGCGCCGCGGCGCCTTTCCTACGTCGAGCAGGTCCTGCACAAGGGCGTCGGGCCGGTCGTCGCCGCCACCGATTACGTCAAGGCGATTCCGGACGGCGTCCGCCCTTATGTTCCCGCCCGCTACAAAGTGCTGGGCACCGACGGCTTCGGCCGCTCCGACTACCGGCGCCGGCTGCGCTCGTTCTTCGAGGTCGATCGCTTCCACGTCGCGCTGGCGAGCCTGAAGGCGCTCGCCGACGATCAAATGCTGCCGAGCCGGCGGGTTTCCGAGGCGATCGCCCGCTACAAGATCGATCCGGAGCGAGCGAGCCCGGCGCGGAGCTGATCGGCTTCGCGTTTTCCCCCAAGGTTTGACCCGGCGCGCGAAGGAGATACGCCCGTGGCGAAAATCGAAGTCAAAGTGCCCGACATCGGCGATTTCAAGGACGTGCCGATCGTCGAGATCCTGGTCAAGACGGGGGATCGGGTGACGGCCGAGCAGCCGCTGCTGACGCTCGAATCCGACAAGGCGACGCTGGACGTGCCGGCGCCGGCGGCGGGGGTGGTCGGAAAGATCGTCGCCAAGGTCGGCGACAAGGTGTCGATGGGATCGGCGCTGCTGACGCTGGACGAAGCGGAGGCCGCCGCGCCGGCGCTGGCCGCCGCGACGGCGCCCGCCAAGTCCGCGCCCGCCGCGCCAGCGCCCGCTGCGCCCCCGCCCGCTGCGCCCCCGCCCGCCGAGTCCGCGCCCGCGGAGTCCGCGCCGGCCGAGGCCAGCCCCGGCTTGCCCGACTTCTCCGGCGTCAACGCCGGGCCGGCGGCGCGCCGGCTCGCGCGCGAACTCGGCGTCGATCTGACGACGCTGCGCGGCTCCGGCGAAAAGGACCGCATCACCCCCGACGACGTGAAGATGGCCTTTCGCGGCGGCGGATGGGTCGGCGGCGCGGCGTTGCCGGAAATTCCCGCCGTGGATTTCGCCAAGTTCGGTCCGGTCGAGATCGCGCCGCTGTCGCGCATCAAGCGCATTTCCGGCCCGCGTCTGCACGCTTCCTGGGTCAACGTTCCCCATGTCACCCATTGCGACGAGGCCGACGTCACCGACCTCGACGCCTTCCGCAGGACGCTCGACGACGAGGCCAAGGCGGACAAGAGCGCGCCATATCGGGTCTCCCTGCTGCCGCTGGTGATGAAGGCCTCGGTCGCCTCGCTGAAGGCCTTCCCGACTTTCAATTCGGCGTTGGCGCCTTCGAAGGACGCGTTGATCTATCGCAACTACTGGCATATCGGCGTCGCGGTCGACACTTCCGAAGGGCTGGTCGTCGCGGTCGTCAAGGACGTCGACAAGAAGGGAGTGGTCGAGCTCGCGCGCGAATTGGAGACGCTGTCGACCAAGGCGCGGGGGGGCAAGCTTGCGGCCGCCGACATGCAGGGCGCGACCTTCACCGTCTCCTCGCTCGGCGGCATCGGCGGCACGGCGTTCACGCCGATCGTCAACGCGCCGGAAGTCGCGATTCTCGGCGTCGTGCGCTCGAAAATGACGCCGGTGTGGGACGGCAAGGCGTTTCGGCCGCGTCTGATGTTGCCGCTTTGCCTGTCCTACGATCACCGCGTCATCGACGGCGCCGCCGCCGCGCGCTTCATGCGCCATCTCGTCGGCGCGATCGAAGACATGCGGCGCGTGCTGCTGTAGGCGCGAGCGGTTCTTGAGCCGCAAAACGATACTCAAGAGACGAACGACGGGATCGATCGACGCGGAGCGCAAGTCCATGGCGGGTGAAATCAGGCTTCCCGATATCGGCGACTTCAAGGACGTGCCGATCATCGAAGTGCACATCAAGCCCGGCCAGACCGTCGCCAAGGAAGACATCATGGTGACGCTCGAAGGCGACAAGGCGACGCTCGACGTGCCGGCGCCCGAAGCGGGCGTCATCGGCGAGGTGAAGGTCAAGGTCGGCGACAAGGTGAGCAAGGGCGCTTTGCTGGCGACGTACGCCGAGGGCGGCGCGGCGGCTGCCGCCGCTCCGGCGGTCGACAAGGCGGCGGCGCCCGCCCCGGCGCCGAAGGTCGACTTCGAATGCGACGTCGTCGTTCTCGGCGCCGGGCCGGGCGGCTACACCGCGGCGTTCCGCGCGGCCGATCTCGGCAAGAGCGTCATTCTCGTCGATCGCGCGCCGACGCTCGGCGGCGTTTGCCTCAACGTCGGCTGCATACCGTCGAAGGCGTTGCTGCACGCGGCCAAGGTGATCGACGAGGCGGCGGAAATGTCCGGGCGCGGGGTCGCATTCGGCCCGCCGCGCATCGACCTCGAGGCGCTGCGCGGCTGGAAGGACGGCGTCGTCAAGCGCTTGACGATGGGGCTCGACGGCCTGGCGCGTCAGCGCAAAGTGGCCGTCCTGACCGGCGTCGGCGCGTTCACCTCCGCTCATACGCTCGCCGTCGTCACCGCCGACGGCAAGCGGCTCATCCGTTTCAACGCCGCGATCGTCGCCGCCGGTTCGGAGCCGGCGTGGCCTCCCTTCATCCCGCGCGATCCGCGCGTCTGGGACTCGACCGACGCGCTGGCGCTCAAATTCACGCCCAAGCGCCTGCTGATCCTCGGCGGCGGCGTCATCGGACTGGAGATGGCGACGGTCTATAGCGCGCTCGGCTCGAAGATCGTCGTCGTCGAAATGATGGACCAACTCATTCCGGGGGCCGACCGCGACATCGTGGCGCCGCTCGCCAAGCGCCTGGAGAAACGCTACGAAGCCGTCCGGCTCGAGACCAAGGCGACGACCGTCGAGGCGCGGCCCGAAGGCCTGCGCGTCGCCTTCGAGGGCAAGGGCGGCGGGGGAAGCGACGTCTTCGATGCGATGCTGGTTTCGGTCGGGCGCCGCCCGAACGGCGGCGCGATCGGCGCAGCGGCGGCGGGGATTGCGGTCGACGCGCGCGGCTTCATCGCCGTCGACGGGCAGATGCGCACCAACGTCGCCCATATCTTCGCCATCGGCGACGTCGTCGGACAGCCGATGCTCGCCCACAAAGCCTCGCATCAGGGCATGATCGCGGCCGAGGCGTCGAGCGGCCACAGAAGCGCGTTCGACGCCAAGGCGATTCCCGCAGTCGCCTACACCGATCCGGAAGTCGCGTGGGTCGGCGTGACGGAAGGCGAGGCCGAGGCGAGGGGGCTCGCGTTCGGCAAGGCGACGTTCCCCTGGGCGGCGAGCGGGCGCTCGCTGTCGCTGGGCCGCGACGAGGGCCTGACCAAGACGCTGTGGGACGAAGAGAGCGGCAGGCTGATCGGCTGCGGGATCGTCGGCCCGGGCGCCGGCGAACTCGTCGCCGAAGCGGCGCTGGCGATCGAAATGGGCTGCCAGGCCGAAGACGTCGGCCTGACCATTCATCCCCATCCGACGCTGTCCGAGACCTTCATGATGTCGGCCGAGGCGTTCGCGGGCACGCTGACCGACCTCTATCTGCCCAAGAAGAAATAGGGCGGGCGCTCGTTCACGCCGCGGCGGTCGTCCTACCGATCGGCTGCGCCCGAGCGGCGTCGGCGAGAAAGCCCTGAACGGCGTCGGCGGGCATGGGTTTGCCGAAATAGTAGCCTTGCATCATCGCGCCGCCGAGCCCGCGCAGGATTTGCGCCTGCTCCTTGGTTTCCATGCCCTCGATTACGCACGTCAGCTTCAGGTTCCGGCACAGGTCGATGATGGTCTTGACGATGTCGCGGCAGGCGGGCTGCGTCTCGATGTCCTTGATGAAGCTGCGGTCGATCTTGATCTTGTCGAGGGGCAGGCGATGGACGTAGCTCAGGCTGGAATAGCCGGTGCCGAAGTCGTCGAGCGCGATGCGCGCCCCCAGCGCTTTGAGCGCGTTCAGGCATTCGCACCCCTTGTCGAAATCGCGCATCACCGCGGTTTCGGTGACTTCGAGATCGATACGCTCGGGAACCACGCCGCTGTTTTCTATGATGGCGATGATCTTCAAGATCGCTTTCGCGGAACCGATGTCGCGCGCCGAAAGATTGAACGAAATCCGGATATCGTCACGCCAGCGCCGCGCGCAGGCGAGCGCCTTGCGCAGCAGGATCTGCGTGAGTTGGCTGATGAAGTCGGTGCGTTCGGCGACGCGTATAAAGACGTCCGGAGGAACGCGGCCGAGTTCCGGGCTGTCCCAGCGCGCCAGCGCTTCGAAGGCGACGACCTCGCCGCGCGTGACGTCGAAGATCGGCTGGAAGGCGAGGGAGAGCTCCTTTTCCAGGTCGCCGTTGCGCAGGCATCTCTCGATGGAGGCGGATTGCCGGATTTGGACCTCGTGCTCCCGGGAGAAGATCGTCGGCCGCCCGCGAGCGTGCTGCTTGGCGTGATAGAGCGCGTAGTCGGCGCGTTCGAACAGCAACGCCGCGCTCGTCCCGGCCTCCGGATAGGTGGCGAAGCCGATCGAGCCGGCGATCTGCGCGGTGACGTCCGCGAGCGGGAACGGCGCCCGAAGGGCAGCGCAAAGGCGCTCGCCGTAGGCGTTGATTTGCGCTTCCGAGAGGTCGCCGTCGACGAGCACGCCGAATTCGTCGCCGCCTAGACGCGCCAGCAGGACGGCCTCGTCGGAAACCTCCCTCAGCCTGCGCCCGCTCTCGACGAGGACTTGGTCCCCGACGACGTGGCCGTAGACGTCGTTCACCGACGCAAAACCGTCGAGATCGATGACGCCGACGACGAAGCGCTTGTCGTCCTGCGCGGCGTGGCGCAGTCTTTCATGCAGGTTGGCGAAAAAGCGACGCCGGTTCGGCAAATCGGTGAGGGAGTCGAGATTGGCGAGGCGGGAGTTCTCTTCGGCGAGCCGGAGCGTCTCCCGGTGTTTCCTGGCGAGTTCCGTCTGAAAATTGATCATGGCGGCGAAGTCGCGCGAATGGGTGAGCAGAATGTGGACCATCGCCGCGGACACCAACGCGAAGTTGACGCCCATCGCGATATAGGCCGGCCGTCCGGTCGAGATGAAAAACGCCGCGGCCGGCACGGCGCCCACGAAGGTCACGACGAGGGCGGCGGGCCGAACCTGCATCAGGCAGAAAGCGCAACCGATCATGGTGATCGCCAAGAAAAAGGCTAACTGCGCCTGCGAGTCGGCGTCGCCGTAAGGAAACAGGCTGACTCCCCAGATTAGGAACAGCAGGGTCACGATTCCGGCGAGCGTCACCGTCGCCTGGAGACGGCGCGCGACTTGGTCGGCGCTCAACGTCCATTTCTTCATCCACATCCACTGGGACAGCCGGACCGCGCAAATCAGGCCGAGCAGTCCCGGAACGACGAGGGTCAAACTCCGCGGCGCCGCCGCGAAGTGCGTGCAGGAAACTGCGGCGACGTTGGTCAGCAGCATGAAATAGAGCAGCGGCACTTGGTTGGTGAACATGCGCAGCTGCGATTGCAACAGCTCCGGGTTGTCGGCCGGGATGTGGAACAACGCTCGAATTCTCGGCGCGGAAATCATGTTCGCGGACCTTCACGCCCTCGGCGGGCGGTCTCGACGCGAGCGCGGCTCGAGGACGCGCTCGAGGCCGTTGCGCGCCGGCTGGCGAGCGCTGCGAAGCGGCGCCCAGTCGGCGAATGGCGGAATACGCGGAAACATGCCGGACTCGGCGCCGGCTCGACAGAAAGCGTCATGCCCCTCAACGTCGATCGCGTTTCGCCGCTAGGCTGTCGATCGGCATGCTGGGGGGAGATTCGCTAAAAATGGGTTTATTTTCGGCGGCGCGCTCGGCGACGCCGCGCCGGACGCACGGATCGATGCGAAGATAGTTAAGGGTTTGGACGAACGGGGCGAGGGGCGCCTCAGTTCGGGCGGCGCTCGCTCGCGCGCGAAGGCGCGGGGACGCGCGCCTTCTCGCGCCAATCCTCGGCCAGATGCGCGCCGCTCGCGTTTCTTGCGAGCAATATCGGCCGGGAGAAGAAGAACCCTTGCGCGACGCGAATGGCGGTGCGCTCGCGCAGATACGCCAGTTCTTCGGCGGTCTCGACGCCTTCCACGATCACTTTCGTGTCGAGCGCCGCGCCGATCGACTCGATCGCCCTGAGCAGGCCCTGATTGATCGGCCGTTGGTGGATCGCGGTGATGAACGAGCGGTCGACCTTGATCTCGTCCGCGGTGATTTCGGCGAGAGTGGACAGCGAGGAATAGCCGACGCCGAAATCGTCGATCGAGATTTTCGCGCCGACCTCGCGCAACATCGGCGCGACCTGCAACTGGAATTGACCGGCGCGCAGGAACGCTTCTTCGGTGAGTTCGATCATGAAGCGCCGCGCTCGGCCGCTGTCGGCGAGCCGGTCGGCGAAGGCGCGCATGAAGCGGGCGTCGCCGGCCTGCCCGGCGGCGATGTTGAACCCGAGCGTCAGATCGGGGCCGAAGGTCGCGTCGATCGCGTCGAGCGAGGCCAGCGTCTCCTCGAACAGCAGGAGCGTCATCTCGTTCATCAACCCCGAGTTGACGGCGAAGACGATCGAGTCGCCAGGGGAACGCGTCTCGCCGTTTTCGTCGCGCCAGCGCATCAGGACTTCCAGCCCGTCGAGTTCGCCCGAACGGAAATCGACCTTCGGTTGCAACGCGCACTCGAAGCGCCGATCGCGGACGGCCAGGCGAAGATCCTGCTCGAGCCGCGCGCGCTGCTGCGTGCGAAGGGCGAGGGCCGGATCGTAGACTTGCGCTTGACCCATCGAGCGTCGCTTGGCCTGCGCGAGCGCCGCGTCCGCCTTGGCGATCAACCCCTCGGCGCTCGCGTCGTGGAGCGGAAACACGCTGAACCCGGCCGAGGCGGAGATCAGAATCTCGAGGCCGTCGACATAGAAGGGATCCTTGAATCGCGCGAGAACGCGGTCGATCCTCGCCTTCACTTGGTCCGCGTTCGGCGCGCCGGCGACGAGCAGCGAGAACTCGTCGCCTCCGGTCCTGGCGGCCAAGTCGGCCTCGTCGAGCTGGCCGGCGATCCGCCGGGCGGCCTCCGCCAGCAGCGCGTCGCCGACGACGCGGCCGTAGAATTCGATGACGGCGTCGAGCCGATCGAAGGCGACGACCGCCACGGCGAAATTCGCCGATTCCCCGCCTTTCCCCACGGATTGCCCGACCGCCTGATCGAAAAACCCGCGATTGGGCAATTGCGTGAGGCGATCGAAATAGGCGCGCTGGAAGAGCTCGTCCTGCAAACGGCGTTGGTCGTCGACGTCGGTGGCGGCGCTGACGCGATAGGCGCGTCCGTCGACGCTGAAGTCGCGGCGCTCGATCAGCGCGGCGCGCCCGTCGCGGATCGCTTCTTCGCGCTCGGCGCCGCCGCCGGCGGGTTGGTCGGCGCGCCTCGGCGCCGCCGGGTTGGCGAAGACGCGCGCACCCTCGGACGCGAACACTTCGATGGCGATCGGCAGGGCCGCGATCGCGGCGCGCAACACGGACGCATCGAGCTCGGGCGGGCGGGCGCCGTCGTCGTTCGCATTCGCCATCGCCAACTCCCGCGACCGCCGGCCAAAGGCCGACGGCGCCGTTCAATGCTTGAGGATCTGCGCCCGGATCTGCTCGATGCGGCTGGCGACGGGGGAGGCGACGTTCGCTTTGGCCGCGCCGGCGCCGTCGGCGCACGGCTCTTCATTCGCCGGAGTCTTGGCGACGACCGCGCCGCGCCAGCGCTCGACCACCGCCTTGACGAAGGCGCGCTCGTCGCCCGTCACGCCGAGCGCGCCGTCGTGCTCGAAGGTCTCGCTGCGGGGAATGCGCTCGGCGGCGAGCGACTTGAACTTCATGCGCGTCGGCAGAGGAAAGCCTTCCCCGAAGCCGACCAGCTCCCGCGTTCCCAGCGAGGGAACGAAGGCGACCAGATTGGCCGCCGCGTCGGTCACCGCGGAGCGCAACAGCGCCTGATCCCGGTCGTTGGCCATGCGCATCGCGAACAACGTGCTGCATTGGGAGATGATGGTGGGGTCGAGCTCGGCTGGACGCTGGGTGACGAGGCCGAGGCACACGCCGTATTTCCGCCCCTCCTTGGCGATGCGGAGCAGGGCGCGGCGGGTGGGAGCGAATCCGAGCGAGCGATCGGCCGGCGCGTAGCGATGCGCCTCCTCGCACACGAACAGCATCGGCATCGCCCCGTCGCTCCACAGGCCGAAGTCGAAGGCGAGACGGCAGAGGACGCTCGCCACCGCTTCGACGACCTCCACCGGCAGTCCGGCCACCTGCAGAACGGTCATCGGCTGGCCGCTCGGCTCGAGGCGGAAGAGATAGCTGAGGATTTCGCTCATCGTGTCGCCGCCGACATTGGCGTTCTCGAACATGAAGGCGTAGCGCGCATCGCTGCGCAGGGCGTCGATGCGCGCCAGCAGACGATGATGGTGCATGCGCGAGGCGCGGTTCTCCAGCTTGCCCATGCGCTCGTCGATCAGCGCGACGAGTTCCTGCATCGTGTAGGGAACCGGCGTGTCGACGGTGTAGCCGGCGGTTCGCGGGTCGACCCGGCGCAGGGTCGCACGCTCGCTGGAGGCCCGTTGCGTCTGGTAGAGGCCCTTGGCGATCGGAATCTGCTCGGCGAGAATGTCGACTTCCTCTTCCACGCCCGGCCGGCCGTAGTACAGCGCGTCGACGAATTCCTCGAAATTGAACAGCCAGAACGGCAGCTTCAACGTCGCGGCGTTGACGACGTTGGCGCGCGGGCCGAAACTGTGTCCGTATTCGTTGTGGCCGTCGAACAGGAAGATGCGCAGATCCGGTCTGACGTCGAGGATTTCGTTGAGGATCACCGCGACGCCGCTCGATTTTCCGACCCCCGTCGAACCCAGCACGGCGAAATGCTTGCTCAGCAGGTTGTCGACGTCGACGCAGGCGGCGATCGAATCGTCGAGATGAAGCGCGCCGATCGTGATCGCGCTGGCGCTCGCGGCCTTGTAGATGAGGCGCAACTCGTCGCGCCCGATGACCCGCGCGATGTCGCCGATCGCCGGATAGCCGGACACGCCGCGCGAAAAGCGCTCGGCGCCGGCGGCGTCCGTCTCGATTTCGCCCATCAGATCGACGCGCGCCACGGCGCCGGATCGTGCGTCGGCTTCGGTCTCGCCGCTGCTCGCGACTTCCGTGACCACGCCGACCAGGCGCCGCCGCCCGGCCGCGATCGCGAGGAAAGTGCCGACGGTCGGACGCAAGTGGTCGCTGATCGCGGGCGCGGGCAAGCTGACGCACGCCTCCGAGCCGCGCACGCTCAGCACCGAGCCGAGCGTCGTCGCTTCGATCGGCGAGCGTGATGAATAGTCGAACGACGAGTTCGTCATGATCGTCCGCTCTTTCCCCAGAGATTGCGAGTGAAGGAATCTTGCGAATTATCGCCACAGATTCTTTCGGCGGAGTTAAATTGGCCGGCCTGCGGCGCGGCGAATGGGGGGAAGAACGTGAACTCTTCGCAATGTCTTGGCTCGTCGACGCCGGCGGCGGCGAGCGCGAACGGCGGAGGCGGCGCGGCGAGGCTGTTTTGCTTCGGTCTGGGCTACAGCGCGCGGCGCGTCATCGCCCGCGCCGGCGACGTCGCGGCGAGCGGCGCGACGCTCACGACCGAGGCCGCGCGCGCGTGGCGGCGCGAGGGCGTCGCGGCGTTTGCGTTCGAGGACGCGCATGACGAAGAGGCGCTTCTCGCCGCGCTGTCGCGCGCGGAAATTCTGCTCGTGTCGGCGCCGCCGGGCGAAGGCGGCGATCCGACGCTGGCGCGCTTCGCGCGCGCAATCGCCGCCGCGCCGGACGTCTGCCGCATCCTCTATCTCTCCAGCGTCGGCGTTTACGGCGATCGCGGCGGCGCCTGGGTCGACGAGACGGCGCCGCCTCTGCCGAGTTCGCCGC
>JBEKBD010000046.1:0-20463 GCA_050015575.1 Roseiarcus sp.
GCGCTCGCCGCCGCCTTCGCCCTGCTCGCCGCCGCGCCGGCCCACGCCGACCGGATGGCGCTGTGGACGATCGTGCATGAGCAATGCGTGCCCCATGTGCGCGCCGGCGAGGGGCCGGGACCTTGCGAGAGCGTCGATCTCTCGCAGGGCGAGGCGAGAGGGATCGCGCTGCTCAAGGACCGCGTCGGCGTCGCGCAGTTTCTCGCCATACCGACCGGCCGCGTCGCGGGAATCGAGGACCCGCTCGTTCTCGCGCCCGACGCGCCCAATTATTTCGCCTTCGCTTGGGGCGCGCGCAGCGCAGTCGCGGCGCGCCTAGGCCATCCCCTGCCGCGCGAGGCGGTCGGCGTCGCCATCAATTCCGAGTTCGCGCGCACGCAGGATCAATTGCACCTGCACATCGATTGCCTCGCCGACGCGGTCGTCGCCGCGCTCGGCGCCTACAAGGACGCCCTCGACGACCAATGGCGCGTGATGACGGTCGCGTTGGCCGGGCGGCGTTATTGGGCGCGCCGGCTCGATTCGGTCGATCTCTCCGACGCCGCCCCGTTTCGCCTGCTCGCCGACGGCCTCGAGGGCGCCAGGGATCGCATGGGGCAGGAGACGCTGGTCGCGGTCGGCGCGACGTTCGCCGGCGAGCCCGGCTTCATTCTGCTGGCCGATAAGGCCGAACTGACGGCCGGCGGCCACGGCGAGGACTTGCAGGACCACGATTGCGCGGTGGCGCGACGCACCCCATAGACGTGCGTCGTCATGTCCGATGCTCGCTTCGGGCGGCGGCGCCGCTCGACGGTGCGCCGGCGCTCTTGCTTTTTGCTGCGATCGTCGCTTATTTCGTCGTCGGCAAGAGAGTCGGCGGCGCGCTCCGGAAACGAGGCGTGGGCGCCGTTCGCTGAAGCGGGCGCATACCGGGTCGGCTGGGGTTGTCGCGCAAGGGATCATGGGCGCGCCCGCGGCGTTTCGCGCCGCGCGCGGACGGGGATGGTTTTGGCCGGGGGGCTGGGATGCGTTGGGTTACGGCAATCGCCATGGCGATGGGGGCATGGATCGGCTCGTCGAGCGCGGCGCCGGCGCTGGTCCGCATCGACGTCGACCTCGGCGCGCAGAAGATGAGCGTCGCCGCGGACAGCGGCGAGAACTTCCAATGGCCGATTTCGTCCGGCGCCGCCGGCCGCGAGACGCCGCGCGGGACGTTTCGGCCGACCGCGCTCTATCCGATGGTCTATTCGTGGAAGTACGGCAACGAGCCGATGCCGCATTCGATCTTCTTCTATGGCCAGTACGCGATCCACGGCACCATGGAGGTCGACGATCTCGGGCGGCCGGCGTCGCATGGCTGCATCCGGCTCGCGCCGAGCGACGCCGCGATCCTCTATGCGCTGGTCAGCCGCGAAGGCGCGCTGATCCGGATCAGCGGCGAGCCCGAGTCGGCCGACCCCTCGGCGCCATCCGGCGGCGGGCTGTGGGAAGGGTGGGCGGCCGAACCGCTAAGCGCGCGCTGACGCTCGAACACGGCGCCGTCGATCCCTCGAGCAATCGGTGAAGCCCGGGCGGCGGACGCCAGCGCTGCGCGGGTTCTCGGCAGTCCGTAAGCGATGGCCGGCCGGGCAAAACGCCTGTCGCGTTTTGGCGCGAATTGGGTTATCAGGCGGGCCGACGGTTTTCCCCCAAACGCCAATCGAGGAGACGGTGGTGCAAAGACGACATTTTCTGGCCGGCGCGGCCGCCTTTGCGGGCGGCGCGCTCGCTCCGCATTTGGGCCTGGCCAACGTGCCGACGCCTTTCACCTTCGATCTCACGCCGCCCATGGACAACCGCGACAAGTACATCGCCTGGGGCGTTTCACAGCGCGGCGAGGACCCGAAATTCCTGGGCGAGCATTTCGACCGCTTCGTCGCTCTGGTGCGCAACGAGGACATCTGGGACATCCGCCACAAGCGCGCCTTTTTGCTGACGCCGCGCGAGAAATTCGTGCTGCCGCAGAACCTCGGCCGCGCCTATGTCAACGATTTTCTCGACATCGGCTTCGGCGTGACGATTTCCGGCCCGCACATCGTCGGCCGCATGACCAGCAATATCGACCCGAAGCAGGGCGAGAAGGTGCTCGAGATCGGCACCGGCTCCGGCTATCAGTCGGCCTATCTCTCGCACTTGACCGATCAAGTCTACACCATCGAGATCATCAAGCCGCTCGCCGAGCGCACGCGCGGCATCTACGACGCGCTGATCAAGGACGGCTATGGCGAACTCTCGGCGATCCACACGCGCAACGCCGACGGCTATTACGGCTGGGTGAACGCCGCCGCCGCGCCGGCGGCGACGCCTTCGCCCGCCGCCGCGCCGGGCCCGGTCGCGACGCCTTCGCCCGCGGCCGCGGCCCCTGACGCCGGGCAGATCATGTTCGACAAGATCATCGTCACCTGCGGCATCGACCACGTGCCGCCGCCGTTGCTGCAACAGCTCAAGCCCAATGGAATCATGGTCATTCCGGTCGGCCCGCCGGGCGCGCAGCGCGTGCTGAAGGTGGTCAAGAGCCAAGCCGCGGACGGCTCGATCACCGTCGCGCGCTCCGACATTTACGGCGGCCGAATCGTGCCCTTCGTGCCCTTCACCAAGCTCGAGGGCGACGTCATCAGGGGCACGCACAACAATTGACCGCTTCGCCCCCTCGCGGCCGCGACGCGCGTTCGCTCGACGGCGCGCCTGCGCGCCGGCGGGTCTGGAGCCTTGATTCATGAACGATGCAATCGCGACGGCGGACTCCGGCGCGCCGGCGATCGGCGCCAACGACGACATCGCGCTCGACGGCCGCGGCCGTCTCGCGCTCTATCTCGCCGTCGGGCTCGGCGCCGGCTCGGTCATCGCGCTGCAGATCGACATCATGCGGGTGTTCTCGGTCGGCAGCTGGGCGCATTTCGGCTCGCTGGTCGTCAGCCTGGCGATGCTCGGCTTCGGCCTCACCAGCGCGGTGATGTGCGTCGGCAAGGACTGGTTCGCGCGAAACTGGCGCGTGGCGGCGGGCGTCGCGCTCGGCCTGCTCGGGCCGCTCGCGGTCGGCGCCAATCTCTTCGTTCAGCAGCTCGGCTTCAACGCCATCTTCCTGGTCTCCGATCCCGCGCAGAAATGGAAGCTGCTGGAGATCTTCCTCGCCTCGCTGACGCCTTTCCTGGCCGGCGCGGTGTTTCTCGGCTGTGTCTTTTTGAAGAGCAATCGCACCTTCGGCCGCGTCTATTTCGCCGACCTGGCGGGCTCCGGCCTGTGCGGCCTCGTCGTCCTCCTCGCGATGTACGCCTTCGCGCCGGCCAACCTGATCGCGGCGCCGCTGGCGCTGTGGTTCATGGCGTGCGTGGCCTGGGGCTTCGGCCCCGGGGGCACGCGCGCGTTGGCGGCCTACGCGGCGCTCGCGCTCATCGCCTTCGGCGGCCACTTCGTCGCCGCGCCGGCGCTGGGCCTGAGCCGCCTCGCGGTCAACGACTACAAGGGCGTTTCCTACGCGCGCAAGTTCCCCGACGCGCAGAAGGTCTACCAAAGCTCCTCGCCGTTCGGCTTCCTCGAGGTCTACTCGAGCTCCTATCTGCACTTCGCGCCGGGGCTCTCCGACAACGCCGGGTTCAATCTGCCGGAGATGCCGGCCAACGCCTATCTCGCCCTTTACATCGACAGCGACGGGCCGATCGGCATCATCCGCGAGCTGGCGGCCAAGGACACCGCCTATTTCCGTTTCCTGCCGATGGTTTACCCCTACGTGATCAAGAAGGCGCCCAAGACCTTCATCACCCAGTTCGGCGGCGGCATTTCGACCGCGCTCGCCTTGCGCTCCGGCGCCAAGGACGTGACGGTCGCCGAAGGCAATCGCGCCGTGCTCGCCGCTTTCCGCGATCCGGCGATCAGGGATTTCACCGGCGACATCCTCGGCAAGGTGCGCGTCATCGATTACGAAGGGCGCCACTTCCTCGCGCAAACCAAGGAGCGCTTCGACGTCGTCGACTTGAGCCTGGCCGATTCGGTCGGCCTCTCCAATCCCGGCGGCTTCGCCATCGTCGAAAAGTTCGCCTACACCCAAGAGGCGATGGAAACCTACATGCGCGCGCTCGCCGACGGCGGCGTGCTGTCGGTGACGTTGTGGAACAAGGAAGAGCCGCCCAAATCGGTGCTCAAGCTCTACACGACGATGGCCGCGGCGGCGCGCGACGTCGACAGCGCCCACATGGCGGATTCGTTCTTTGTCGTGTCGTCCTACCTGTCGACGGCGACCGTGCTCTACAAGCGCGGCGGCTTCACCGCCGACGAAATCGACGCGCTGCGCAAGCACACGCACGCGATGTCGTTCGACGAAATTTATTCGCCCGGGCTCGCCTACGACGGCTCGCAGGTCGACCGCACGCTCGACGGCTATGTCGCGCAGATCTTCACCGGCGCCGCCGGCGGCCCGCCGGCGCCCTCCGAGCCGCCGGACGCGGCCGCCCCGGGAGATGCGACGGCCCCCGGCGATGCGGCCGCGCCGCCGGACGCCGGCCCGCCGGGCGGCGACGACGAAACGCTTCCCGCGACGGTGTTGGGCCGGCTCGCCTGGCATACGCTGATCAACGGCGGCTGGCGGGAGGTCGCCGACCGCTACGTCTTCAACACGCGCAAGCTGACCAATGACGCGCCCTATTTCGCCGCCTACGTCAAGACCAAGGACCTGCCGCGCATTCTCGATCGGCTCGAGCTGCTGCAGGACGAGTGGGGCTATCTCCTCATTTGGGCGACGCTCGGCGTCGCCTGCCTCACCGCGACGGTGCTGCTGGCGATCCCCGTCCTCTGGGGCTGGCGGTCGATCTTTTCCAAGTCACGCGGCAAGGCCCTCACCATCGTCTATTTCGCCTGCCTGGGCGCCGGCTACATCATGGTCGAGGTCGGGCTGATCGCGCATTTCGTCATGGCGCTCGGCAACCCGACCGTCTCCGCCTCGATCCTGATAACCGGCATGCTGGTGTTCTCCGGGCTCGGGGCGCTGACCTCCGAGCGCATCTTGCCGGTGATGCGCGCGGTCATGCCGGTCATCTTCCTCGCCATCGGCGCGCTGCTGATCGGCTACGCCCTGTTTCTCAATCTCGCGCTCGACGCGATCGGCGCCTTGCCCTATCTGGCGCGGTTGGCGTTCTGTTTCCTGTTCATCGCGCCGCCGGCCTACCTGATGGGCTTCCCGATGCCGACCGCGATGACGACGCTCGGGCGGCTAGGCAAGGAGCACCTGTTCATCTGGGCCTGGGGCGTCAACGGCTGCTTCTCGGTGATCGGCGCGGCGGCGGCGCCGGTCGTCGCCACCAATTTCGGTCTCGGCGCGGTGATCGAGATCGCGGGGGTCGCCTATCTGCTGGCGCTGCCGGCGTTCTTCGGCGTAATATCGGGCAGCGCCCCGAATCATCCGGCCGAGCGGGCGTCGTGATCGATCGAATCGGGGTCCGCCGATGAACGTTCGACTCCTACGCGCCATTGCTTGTCTCGCCGGCGTCGGGTTGGCGCTGGCGCTCGCGGGTTGCGCCGGCGGACCCGGCGCGCCGCTGGAGTCGAGCCCGCCTCCGTCCGCTTCCTCGACGTTCACGCCGATCAACGGCGCCAACGTCGCTTTCGCCGAATTCAAGAATTCGGCCTTTCCCTATCGCGGGTTGATGCCGCCCGACGAGGACAACGACAAGGCGCGGCCGTTCCTCGACGTCAACGACGGCGGCCGGCTCGGCCACACCTCGCCGCGCGGCGGCCTATTGTGGGAAGACGGGACCTACAACGACCGCCATGTGCTGTTGGCCGCCGCAAGCGACTTCGATCCCGCTCGTCCCGGCGCGCTCGTCGTCTTCTTTCACGGCAACCAGACGACGCTGGCGCGCGACGTCGTCGAACGCCAGCAGACGGTCCGCCAGCTCGCGCAATCCGACCTCAACGGCGTGCTCGTCGCGCCGCAGCTGGCGGTCGACGCCAAGGACTCCAGCGCCGGCAATTTCTGGCGGCCCGGCGCTTTCGCGCAATTCCTCGACGAGGCCGAGGCCAAGCTCGCCGAGCTTTATCCCAACGCGTCGCGCGCCGCGTTCCACCGCATGCCGGTGATCGTCGTCGCCTATAGCGGCGGCTATTTGCCCGCGGCCTATTCGCTGGCGCTCGGCGGCGCGGAGAACCGCATCCGCGGCGTCGTGCTGCTCGACGCGCTCTACGGTGAAGAGGACAAGTTCGCTCACTGGATCGAAGGCGCGCGCGCCAACGCGTTTTTCGTCAGCGCCTATTCGAGCTCCACCCACGACCAGAACGTCGCGCTGCGGGCGCGATTGCAGCGCGACGGCGTCGCGGCCCAGAGCGGCCTTCCCGACGGATTGCGCCCCGGCGTCGTCGCGTTCGTCGATGCGGGCGACGTCCGACACGAGGATTTCGTCAACGTCGCCTGGACCAGCGATCCGCTGCGCGACATTCTCTCTCGCGTTGACCGATAGCCGAGGCCCGGCGGTCAGGTGCGTCTCGACTTAAATTTCGAATTTCGAGCCTGAGCCGCTGTTCCGCCGTCCGCGCCGAAACGACGGGAGTCGGCCGAAAGCGGACAGGCGGCCGTCAAGCGATGGCGCGGCGACGGCAGATGTCCGCGATGGCGTCGAATGACAGTCCGCAGCGCCAGCGAGAACGCCGTCAGGCCGCCCTGCGCTTGCGGCCGAACAGCGCGCGCAGCGCGTCCTTCGGCACCGCCTTTGAGTACAGGAAGCCCTGCGCCTCGCGGCAACCGAGCGCGCGCAACATCGCCGCCTGCTCCTTGTTCTCCACCCCCTCCGCGTTGGTCGAGATGCCCAGCGCGTCGCTCAGCCCGACCACCGCGCGCACGATCGCCTCGGCGTTCGGGTCGAGGCCGAGATTCTGTATGAACGACCGGTCGATCTTGATCTTGTCGAAGCGGATTTTCTGCAGATAGCCGAGGCTGGCGTAACCGGTGCCGAAATCGTCCATCGCCAGCCGCACCCCGATCGCGCGCAGCTGGGACAGCACCGCCAACGTCTCCTCGGTGTCGCGGATCAAAATGCCTTCCGTCACCTCCAATTCGAGACGGTGCGGATCGAGGCCGGTTTGCGCCAGCGCGCCACGCACCGTGTCAAGGAAGCCGGCGACCCGGACCTGCAGCGGCGAGACGTTCACCGCCACACGCATCGCCGCCGGCCATGTCACGGCCTCGCGGCACGCCTCGCCGAGCAGCCAGGCGCCCATCGGGACGATCATTCCAGTCTCCTCGGCGATCGGGATGAACACCCCCGGCGGCGTCGCGCCGTGACCGGGCCGGGTCCAGCGCATCAACGCCTCGGCGCCGACCATCGCGCCAGTCGCGAGGTCGATCTGTGGCTGGTAATGCACCTCCAGCTCGTCTCGCTCCAGCGCCCCACGCAGGTCGTTCTCGATCGCCTGGCGTCGCAGCACCCCGGCGTTCATCTCCGGCGCAAAGATACAGAAACCGTCGCGGCCCGCCGCCTTCGCCTGGTACAACGCGATGTCGGCCTGCTTGGTCAGCTCGGCGGAGTCTATCCCCGGCGCGTTCAGCGCGATGCCGACGCTCAGGCCGATGAACACCTTTTGTCCCTCGATGGTCAGCGGTTCGTGCACCGTCTCGATCAGCCGCGCCGCCAACGCCTCGACATCGTGCCGATCGTTGGCCCCGGTCTGGATCACGGCGAATTCGTCGCCTCCGAGCCGCGCCAACGTGTCGCTCTCGCGCAGGCAGTGGCGGAGTTTGATCGCGACCGCGCGCAGCAGCGCGTCGCCGGCGGCATGGCCGAGCGTGTCGTTGACGTGCTTGAAATGGTCGAGATCGAGGCAGAACATCGCCACCTGCGTCCCGTTGGCGCGGCATGCCGCCGACAACGCCTGCTCCAGCCGGTCGGCCAGCAGGGTCCGGTTGGGCAGGCCGGTGAGCTGGTCGTGCGCGGACAGGAACGAGGCGCGGTCCAGCGCCTCGTGCATCAGCCGCAGAGGAACCGTCCGCAGCCCGATCAGCAGCAGCAGGCCAAGCGCGAACGAGCCCGCGGCGATCGCCGCTGTGGTCAAGAGCTGCGGCCGCAGCGACCGGGTGATCTCCACCGCGCCGAGACCATGGCCGTTCTGCAGCACCGGCGCGCGCGACGACAGGGCCGGCCAGGCGATCGGCTGCGCCGCCGCGACCTCCAGCAGCTGGCGGCCGTCGGCCGCGAACACCCGCCGCCACTCCGCCGAGCGATCGCTGGAGGGATCGTCCGGCGACGCGATCGCCAGGCCGTCGAGGTTGATCTCGGCGCCGCCGAGCATGGCGTTATAAAGTTGGGGGCTTTCCGCCGCGGCGTCGGACACGTTGTCGGCGTAGAGCTGGGCCCGCACCTCGAGAACCCCGGTCAGCCGATCCGCCGCCGACACGAGATAGGCGGCCGGAAACGCCAGCGCGACCGCCAGCGCCGCCACGCTGGCGAGCCCTGTCACGGCCCCGACAAACCGTTCGCTTCCCCGCTGGCGCTGCGGCGCGGACGGGGTCGCGGCCGATGCGTCGGCCGCGCGATGGCGGAGCCATGCGTCGACCACGCGACGGCGAAGCTGCCGGAAATTGAACATCTCCTCCATCCGCTCCTGCGCTGAACCGTGCGCCCGCTGGCGATGCGACGCCAAGCGGTGGCGGCCGTTTTCCTGTCGCCGCACAGCCTATCCGCGAGTCGTTGCCAATTTTCTAAACCTTTCGCGCCAGCGCCGCGCGAGGGCGGAGCCGCCCGAAACGGGATATCCCGTCGCGTAGCCGCCGCGCTGGGCCGTGCGCTCGCTGATGATGTGACGCCATGCCATAGCGGTCGTTTCGCCGCGATCGGACAGAATATCCGCGAGTGGTTAGTAATTCTCTAAGTCTTTCGCGCTAGTAAGCGTCTTTCGCGCCGACGCCGGCGCCAAGACACCATGACAGAGGCTTCAGATGCGCACGCGTCATATTGCCCTTGCCGTCATCGCCATCGTCGCCGCCCTGCTCGCCGCCGGCGCGGCCCAGGCGACGACCGTTGGGTTCGCCCAGGTCGGGTATGAAAGCGACTGGCGAACCGCGTTCTCGGCCGACATGAAGGCCGAGGCCGCGCGCCGCGGCATCACTCTGCTGTTCGCCAACGCGGACAACGACGCAACGCGCCAGCGCGCCCAGGTGCTGGAGTTCGTCGCCGCCCACGTCGACGCCATCGTGATCGCCCCGGTGGTCGTCACCGGCTGGACCGAGACGCTGCAGAAAGTTCGCGCCGCCGGCATTCCGGTGTTCCTCGCCGACCGAGCGGTGGACTCCGATCCATCGCTGTTCGTCGCTCGCATCGCCGCCGACTTCAACCTCGAAGGCCGCCTCGCCGGCGCTTGGCTGGCGCTGACCACGCTTGGAACCTGCGGCATCGTGGAGCTGCAGGGCAGCGCCGGAGCGGAGCCGACGATCCAGCGCCACAAAGGATTCCTCGCCGTGATCTCGCAGTTTCCCAACATGCGCATCTTGCGCTCGGTCGACGGAGATTTCACCCACGAGAGCGGCAAGACGGCGATGGAGGGCTTGATCCACGGCACCGACGGGCTGAAGAATGTCTGCGCGGTGTGGTCGCACAACGACAACATGCTGCTCGGCGCCATCGCCGCGATGCATGCGGCCGGGCTGCATCCCGGGCGCGACCAGCTCATGGTCTCCGTGGACGGCGTTCCCGATATTTTCAGGGCCATGCTGGCGGGCGACAGCAACATGTCGGTGGAACTGAAATCGGACATCGGAAAATACATTTTCGACGTCGTCCAGGGCTATCTCGGCGGTCGGCGCGACTATCCGAAGTGGGTGCTGATCCCGAGCGCGGTGCACACCCAGGCCGACGCCGCCGCGGTGCTCGCTAAGCGCGGCCTGTGATCAAGCGCCGCGGCGAAGACGACAAGGTCCAGGCGGCAATTGCGCGCGCGGGAGAGCGAACTGGCATGACGGACGAGGCAATCGCCTTCGCCGATTCGCTAGCCGAAATCTGAAGCGCGAGGCGGAGTCGCATGGGAAGCGGCTGCTGGGAAAAGGCGGCTATCCGCTATCCGCCGGACTTGCAACGCGCGGCGGAGCAGAATGTCTTACGGCAAGCAGAGGCGTTGTCCGCAGAGTGGGCTTAGACTTCAGCTCCTGCGGCAGTCGATCCGGCCCATCGCCTGAACGTCCGCTGCGGAGTTGAAGCGACCGTCGGTTGAACGTCTAAGCTGAGCGCGAAGCAGCCGTCTGCATCGCGCGCTCGAAACGTCCGCTCTCCGCCCATTGCGGCAATTCAAACGAACCTAATCCCTGGCGGTCAGTCCTGTTGCGCGGCGAGCGCGGCGATGCGTTGGCGCGCCGCTTCGACGCCGGCGGCGAGGGCGCGCGCATAATAGTCGCGCGCTCGGGCGACGTCGCCCTTGAGGCCGAGCGCGCCCATCCGCGCCAGCGTCGCGGGATCGTAGGCGTCGCCCAAAACGAGCAGCGCGCGCGCGTCGCCGGCTTCGGCGGCGCGTTCGAGCAACGCCCGCGCGCCGGCGAAGTCGCCGCCGGCCATCGCCGCCAAGCCTTCGGCGCGCAAGCGAAGCGTCTCGCCGCTGGCGGCGGTTTTGCCCGCGTCGATCGGCGGCAAGGCGATCCCCCGCGTCGGCTGGGCGGCGTCCATCGCTTGCGGGCCCGCGCGAAAGGCGAGCGCGAGCCGGTCGATGGCGGCCTTGTCGATCGCGGCGGCAGGCGCGATCGCGGCGGTCACGAACACTGGCTGCGCCACCGCCGGCCGCGGGCTGACGACCGCGGGCTCGAGGTGCGGCCAAAAGGCGACGGCGAGAAGCGCGACGACGACGCTGGAGGCGACGCCGGCGACGACTTTCAGCAAAGTCGACATCGCTCGCCTCTCGTCATGGCCCGGCGTCGCGCCATTGCATTAGACTGTCGTAGAGACGATCGGCGTCGGCCGCCTCGGGGCCGCCCTTCGCCGCGGTCGCGGCGGCGGCCGCGCGGAACGCGCCGAGCGAAGCGCTCGGCGCGGCGGCCTTGCGATCGATCCAGTCCTGCGCCGCCCGCAGGCGCGGCCACGAAGCGGCGGCGGCGAGATTGACGTCGCGCCAGCTCGGGTCGTTATCGGGGCCGAGCAGCCGGTCAAATCCTTCGAAGAACGACTTGGCCAGCGCCGCGGCGCGATCGGCGCGCGCGGACGAGGGCGCGGCGTCGAGCGCGATCAGCGCCGTCGGCGCGCCGAGCGTGTCGATCTTCTCGTTGCCGCCGATGAGGTTTGGCCGGTCCTTGGCGGTCAAACGCGCCGGCGCGTAGAGCGAGCGCAGCCCCGGCGACCAGGGTATGGCGACCACATGGAAGCGCCCGTCCTTGCCGAAGTCGGCCAAGGCTTTCGAGGATTTGGCGCCGAGCGCGACGACCGCGTCGAGCTTGCCCGCCGCGAGATCGGCGAGCGCGGCGGCGAGCGGGGCGAACGAAGGGGTCGGCGCGACGCCTAGGCGCGAGAACAGCGCAGCGGCGGAAGCCGCGCCCGCGCCGTCGGCGACGCCGAAGCCGACGGGGCGACCGGCGAGCTGGCGGATGTCGGCGACAGTCCGCGGCGCGACGACCTCGATCGTCTCGGCGCCGAGGCGCGCGATATAAGGCGCGCGGTCGCGCCAGTCCGCGTTCGCCTTGTCGGCGCCGATCAGCGCGTCGATCGGCGCGATCGCAAGATCGGCGGCGTCGGTCTTGACCGCCTTGGCGAGCGCCGCCGGCGAGGTCCGTCCTGCGATCACGCGGCCCTTGACGCCGTCGGCTTGCAGCGCCGCGACGAGTTCGCTCGCCAGACGCATGGCGCAGGAATCCTCGGCGTCCGCCAGGATCGAATATTCGCGCCCTCCGGCCGCCGCATTGGCGGCGACGACCGGCGCGATCTTGAACGGCGCGGCGGCCGCCAGCGCCAGAGTCGGCGCGTCGCCTGACTTTCCATCCCCCGCCCTCGTTGCGCTATGCGAAAGCGCGCCGCGGCCGTCGTGAATCACCGGGCCATCGTAGGGCGTCATGCCGGGCGGCGGCGTGGGGTCGCCGAAGGCGGGCGGGGTCGCCCAAAGCAGCGTCAGGCCGGCCAAGCCAAGCGCGGCAAAACTCGCCTCTCGCGCGGTTCCGCATCGATCCGCCGCCCCGCCGAACACGAAACGCCGGCCGCAACTCGACCGCCTCACGCGCAATTTCATGTAGGCGAAATTGTAGACAAAATGCGTCGTTCTCAAGGCGTTAGCGCCGAGGTCGGGCCGCCGCGCCATGGGCGTCGGCAAGCGTCAGAATTCGTTCACAAACTTCGCCAAGGCGGCGTCGAGCGCCGCGGGCGGGACTTCGACCGCTTCCGCCGCGCCGAGCCAGACGAGGAACGCGCGCACCGGCCGATCGGGATAGAGGGGGGCCACCGCCGCGCGGTAAAGCGCGAGTTGCCTGAGGTAGTCCGGCCGCTCGGCCCAGCCGACGGGCGCGCCGCTCTTGAAATCGGCGATCCTCACTGCGTCCGCACCGACGGCGAGCCGATCGATCCGTCCGCTGAACGACCGAGCGGGTCGGCCCGGCCGGGCGAGCGTCCCCGCCACCGCCGCTTCGGCGCGCGAACCGGGCGCGAACAGCGGCGCGAGTGCGGGGCGCGCGAGCGTCGCCAGCGCGCGTTCGACGAGGCTCGCGCGCTCGTCCGGCGTCAGCGCGCCGCCTCGCAACGCCAAGAAGCGCTCGGCGGCCTGCCGGCGCCACTCGGCGGGGATCTCCGGCAGGCGTTGCAGCAGCGCGTGAGCGATGAGGCCCGCCCGGCGGCGTTCCTGGCTCGCTTCGCGCGAGCGGGGGGAAGCGCCGGCGCGCGAGGGCGTCAGCGGCGCCGGCGCGGCCTCGCGCGGGCCTGCGGCAAATAGCCACGCCGGCTCGGGCGGGCGCGCCGGCGCGGCGGGCGGCGCCGCGACGGCTTCGTCGCCAAGGGAGTCGCCGAGGCGCCAGATCGACTCGCCGCCGCCCCAAGGCGCCGGCGCCGGCCGCAGCGCGTCGCCGAGCCCCGCGCGGACGAGGTCGTGCCAATTGTCGGCGGGACGCCCGCTCGCGCCCTGGTATCCCGCGACGATCAGGCGTTGGGCGGCGCGCGTCATCGCGACGTAGAGCAGGCGGCGATGTTCGCCCGCGGCGGCCTCGCGCGCCCGCTGGCGGGCGGCGGCGAGCGGCGGCGAATCGTCGCCTCGCTTCGTCGCCCAGACCAGCAGCGGCAAATCGACGGGCTCGTCGCCGCCGAGGTCGAGAAGCTTGGCGTCGCTGCGCGCGTGCGGCGCCGCGCAGGCGTCGGGCAGGAACACGATCGGCGCCTCCAACCCCTTGGCGGCGTGGACGGTCATCACCCGCACGCTGTCGCCTTCGCTTTCCATGTCGCGTTTGATCGGGACGTCCGTCGCTTCGATTTCCGCGAGAAAGGCGTTGAGCGACGGCGCCGCCTTTTGCTCGTGGGCGAGGGCGAGCGCCATGAACTCGTCGATCGCGTCGGCGACCTCCGGTCCGAGCCGGCCGAGCAGCGCGCGCCGTCCGCCGTCCTCGCCGACGAGGCGCGCGTAGAACGCGTAGGGCGAATGGCTGCGAGCGCGCCGGCGCCACGCCTCGACTCGGCTTTGCGCCGCGGCGAAGCGCGGGTCGACGCTTTCCGCCAGCGCGCGCGCCAGCGAACCCGCGCGCCGCGCCGCCAGCGTCGTAAGATCGTCGTCGTCGAGGCCGACCAACGGCGATTTCAGCGCCGCGGCGAGCGTCATGTCGTCGTCGGGCAGCAGCGCGGAGCGGCCGACCGCGATCAGGTCCATCGCGGCGATCGAGTCGCGCAAGCTCAGGCGGTCGGCCCCCGCGGTCCTGACGCCCGCTTCTTTCAGCGCGCGGATCATCGCTTCGAAGAACGCGGCGCGCGAACGCACCAGGATCATCACGTCGCCGGCCGCGATGCGGCGCGGCAGCAGCGTCTCGGCGTCGCGCACCCGCTCGGGCGAATCCGGCGAAAGCCAGCCCTTGACGACGGCGGCGATGCGGCGCGCCAGCACGACCGGCGGATCGAAGCGCGCGGCCGCGTCGAGCGGCATCCGCCAGTCTTCGCGCTCGCTCGTTTTCGTCGCCGCGATCGGCTCCCACAATTCGATCATCCCCGGCAGGTCGGCGTGAAATGCGCCGTGCGGCGGCGGCCTTTCCTCGTCCGCGGTGAGGCCGCGCCACGCCGCCTCGGCGGCGAAGACGCGATCGACGCCTTCGAGCAGGCGCGGCGCGGAGCGGAACGACAGCGCCAGGCGAACGCTGGCGAAGCCGAGCGCGGCGTCGCGATGGCGGCGCTCCAATTCGCGCCGCATCGAGGAGAACATCTTGGGCGCGGCGCCCTGGAAGGAAAAGATCGACTGCTTCTCGTCGCCGACGGCGAAGAAGGTGCGCGGCCGGCGGTTTGCGCCGGCGCCGGAAAGAAACTCCTCGCAGAGCTTGTTCAGGATCGCCCATTGCGGCTCAGAGGTGTCCTGCGCCTCGTCGACCAGAATGTGGTCGATGCCGGCGTCGAGCTTGTAAAGCACCCAGGCGGCGTCGGCGCGCTCCAGCAAGCGAAGCGTGCGCTGGATCAGGTCGTCGAAATCGAGCAGGCCGCGCTCGCCTTTGAGACGGGCGTATTCGTCGAGAACCGCGCGCGCGACTTCGATCAGCGCGAGGCTGCGCTCGAGCGCCTCGGCGCTGCGCAGCCGATCGCGGAGCGCGATCAGGCGCTCCTGCTCGTCGGCGAGGCGTTGCGGCAAAGCGGGCAGGCGCTTGGCGAGCGTGTTGGTCACCAACTTGCGCTTTTCGCCGCCGCGCGGCGCGCCCTCGCCTTTGTCGATGAAGAAGGCTTCGAGATAGGCGGCGCAGCATGCCTCGACGTCGGTCGCGCGGGCGGCGCCAAGCAGAGCGTCGGCGAGATCCCGCTCCGTCTTGCTCCCTTGCGCGAGTTCGGCGGCCCAACCCGGCCATTGCGGCTTGGCGCGGGTCATTTCGCGCTTGATCGAGGCGGCGGTCTCGTTGGCGCCGAGCCCGAGCTTCCGCCGCAGCGCCGCCTCGACCGCGGTGCCGTCGCCGAGCGCTTCGATGTCGCCGGGCCGCCGGAGCGCCGCCTTGATGAGATCGTCGAAGCCTTCGGCGCCGGCGTCCAGTGCGATTCGCGCGATCGCGGCGTCCCGGTCGGGCGCGCGCTGCGCGGCGGAGAATGCGCGCGCGCGCGCCTCCTCCATCAACAGCGCCGCGTCGCGCTCCTCGGCGACGCGAAAGCCCGCCGCGACGTTGGCCTCGAAGGGAAAGAGATGCAGCAGGCGCTCGCAAAAGGCGTGGATGGTGTGGATCTTCAGGCCGCCCGGCGTCTCGATCGTGCGGGCGAACAGGCGGCGCGCGAAGGCGAGCCCGACGGCGTCGGGCGCCGGCGCGCCGGTTTCGACCATCGCCCGCGCGAGGTCGGCGTCGTCGAGGCTGGTCCACTTCGCCAGCGTCTTGAAGACGCGCGTCGACATGTTGGCCGCCGCCGCCTTGGTGAAGGTGAGGCAGAGAACGCCGGAGGGCGGCGCGCCGTCGAGGAGCAGGCGCAGCACGCGTTGCGCCAGGACGTGGGTCTTGCCGGCGCCGGCATTGGCCGACACCCAGGCCGAGGAAGCCGGATTCGAGGCGCGTTGCTGCGCCAGGCGCACCGGCGCGGGAACTTGCGGCCGTCGCGCCCGCGCGCTCAAAGGCCGTCTCCCGGCGCGTCGTCGGCGAAGCCGCCGGTCGCCGACCATTCCTTCACCCGCGCGAGGTGGTCGGCGTCGCCGGCGCGCTTGGCGAATTTCGGATAGAGCCGCGACAAATAGGGCGTCGAGGGGTCGGCGAATTGGTCGAGCAGGGCCTTCAGGCCGGCGAAATGGCGCTCGGCGACTTCGGCGAAGCTCGCGTTCTTGAATTTGAGGTCGCGGACCTCGCCGCCTTTGGCGCCGCCGAGCTTGAAATAGAGCGCGGAGACGGCTTCGACGCCGACCAAGCCGGGAAAGCCGCCGCGCGCGAGCATCGCCGCTTCGAGGGTCAGTTGCGGCGCGAAGCCGACCTGAACCTCGTTCGTTCCCGGCGGCGATCCGCTCTTGTAGTCGATCAGCGCCGCGCCGCCGGCGCTGAGGACCTCGATGCGGTCGGCGCGCGCGGCGAGCGTGAAGATCGATCCGTCGGCGAGCGGAAACTCCAGCCGGCCGCCTTGCTCGACGAAGATGCGCTCGGCGAGCGCCCGCCGCTCGGCGTCGAAGGCGAGAAACGCCGCGAGCCCGCGCTCGATGCGCGGCCAGTGCATCGCGCGGAATACGGGATCGGCGAGCATCGGCGCGAAACGCGCGCGCGCGATGGCGAGGAGCCGCGCGCGGGCGTCGGCGGGCGGGGGGACCGACGGGAGCATTTCGGAGAACTCTTGCAGCGTCGCGTGCCAGACGTCGCCGATCTCGCGCGGCCCCGTGGCGACGCCGATCGGCTCCAACGGCCTCAAGCGCAGGATCGACTCGGCGTAGACCGCGTAGGGGTCGCGCCGCAGCGTCTCGATGCGGGTGACGCTGAGGCGATCGGGGCGCAACGCGCGCGGCGGCCTCGGCTCGGGGCGCGGCGCCGGGCGATAGCGCTGCGGCCGATCGAGGCCGCGGGCAAGCTCAACGTAGAATTGGCCGCGGTCCTCGGCGGCCTTGATCGCCGCCTCGCCGGCGACCGCCTCCATGCGCTGGAGAAACCGCGAGGCGACCGTCGGCGCGCCGCCGCGTTTTCTCGCGCGGCTGACGATCGCCCGCGGCGCGCCGAGCGCGGCGACGAAATCGTGCGCGGTCTGGCCGATGCGCCGCTCGGGCGCGGAAAGGCCGAGCGAAGCGCGCATCGAACGGTTGAGAAACGCGTCGGTCTCCGCCGCCGGCGGCCAGATCGTCTCGTCGAGACCGGCGACCAGCGCGAGATCGAAAGAGAGCAGCCGCGCCTCGAGCAGGCCGAGGATCTGCAAGCGCGGATGGCTGGCACGGCCGACCGGCGCGCGCTGGCCGGAAAGCACCGCGTCGAACAGCGCGGCGTAGTCGGCGAGGCTGCAGACGAAGCCCGTTTCCGCGCCCTCGGCCCATTCGTCGAAGAGTTCGGCGAGCGCCTCGCCGCCGTGCGCTGCGCTCCACGCCACGTCGGCCGCCGCGTCGTCGCCGCGCGCAAGCGCGTCGAGCGCGGCGCGATGGGCGGCGATGAAGCGGCCGAGCGGCGCCTTGGGCCCGAGCGCGCGCAGCGGCGCCAAGACCGCCGTCGCGTCGCGCAGCAACGCCTCGGCGGCGCGCCAGTCGTCGTCGTCGAGGCGCTTGCGCGCGTCATGCGCGTGACGATCGGCGGCGAAGGCGCGGGCGCCGGCCATCAGCGCCGGGATGTCGCCGAGCCCCGAGGGCGGCAGGACGGCGCGAAAGACGCCGATCTCCAGCGCCCGGGCGGCGCGCGCCAACGCTTCGGGCGCGCGGGCGAGCCGCGTCAGCGGATGCGCCAACAGCGCGACCAGCGGCAAGGGCGCAAAATCCGCGGCGGCGGCGAGCGCGAGGCGCGCGAACGCGCCGGCCTCGGTTTGCCCCAGCGTGCGCCCGGCCGAATCCTCGACCTCGACGCCCCAGCGCGCCAGCTCCGCCGCAACGCGCCGCGCGGTTGCGACGTCGGGGGCGATCAGCGCGGCGGTGCGGCCCGGCGTTTCCAGCGCCTCGCGCATCGCGACGGCGAGCGCCAGCGCCTCCTCGTTCTCGTCGTCGGCGACGACGATGGCGACGTCGGCGAGGCCCTCGGCGATCGCCTGGTCGCTCAAGGCGCCGGCGCTGGTCTCCTGGCGGCGTTCGCTCCAGGCGTCGGTGGCGTCGGCGGGGCGCAGCGCCTCGCTGAGATAGCGGGCGCGCGCGCGCAGCGCTTCGCTTGGGGCGCCCAGCGTCTTCACGTCGCCTCGCGCGACGCCGATCGCCGCCAGCAGCCGGTGAAACGCGGCCTGCGGATGGCCGGCGACGCCGACCGCGCCCTCGTCGCTCGCGCCGATCATCGCCCAGGCGCGCTCGTCGAGGGTCTCGTCGAGGTCGGGCAGCACGACCGCGCCCTGCGGCGCGCGGGCGATCGCCGCGATGAGGCGCGCGGTGGCGCGGTTGGTCCCGGTCGAGCCGGCGATGATCGTCGGGCCGCGCGCGGCGCCCTGCGCCAACGCCGCGATCTCGTCGTCGATCAGCAGCGCGCCGCGCCGGGCGCGGTCGATCAACCCGCGCTCTTCGAGCCAGGCCGGCCACTGCGCGAACGCGATCTTGAGAAAGTCGAGGGTGATGCGCCAGTAGGGGTCGAACGCGTCGGCGACCATGCCGCCGAGCCGTTCCGGGTCGACGCCCTCGATGATCATGTCGTCGATCAAGCGGGCGAGGTCGCCCGCCAGCGCATAGGCCTGCGCCGGTCTGGTCGCCACCAGCGGCGGCTCGCGCTCGTCGAACGCCATGCTCCCGTCGGCTTCGACGCGGCGGATGGCGCCGCGCAGCGCCTCGCCCCAGGCGCGCGTCAACCGCGCCAGCGTCATGCGGCGGGTGAGTTCGCCGACCGCCTCCGGCGCGATGTCGCCTAAGGGTTGCTCGGGCTCGCCGAGGCCCAGATCGTCGCGGGGCTCGAACGCTCCGAGCGGGGCGATGCGCGGCAGGACGACGCTGGCGCCGCCGCTCGCCTCGACCAGCGCTCGCGAAAACGCCGCCGCGGCGCGCTGGGTCGGCAGATAGATCGTCGCCTTCGCCAGTTCGAGCGGCCCGCCGTCGCCGGGAAAGCCCGCGACCAGCTCGCCGCCGAGCAGCGCGCGGGCGAGCGTGGCCAGAAACGGCGCGCCGGCGGGAATGGCAAAGACGTTGGCGGCGGTCAGGGCGGACTCGGGGGAAGGGTTGGCGAGTCGCTGACTGTCGTGCCGGGCGGGCGGGAAGGCAAGCGGGGGGCGGGGCGTCGCCTTGTGGCGCCTGCGGCCAACCGCCCGGCCCCTCCGCCGCAAACGCGAAGCGTTTGGCGGGCGAAGACGCGGGGAGAGGAGCGCGCGGGCGCCGGTCTTCTCCTCTCCCCGCGCCTCGCGGGGAGAGGCAGGGTGAGGGGCGGGGCGAGTTGCCGCGCTGCCGCCGTGGCGCGTGAAAATAATCGCGCGATGCCGATCGCCGGCGCCTTCATCGCGCCAGCGCGAGCAGCGCGTCGAGATCGACAGCCTTCGCGAGATGCGCCGCCAGCTCGTCGAGCGTGCGTTCCACCGTCGCGTCATAAAGAAGATCGGACGATGTCCCCAGCGTCGCCAGCCAGGCGGCGCGCTGGGCGTCGTCGGCGAACAGGCCGTGCGCGTAGGCGCCCATGACGCGCCCGTCGAGCGAAATCGCGCCGTCGTCGCGGCCGTCGCCGAGGCGCAGCAGCGGACGCGCGCAATCGGCCCCTTGCGTGCGGCCGATATGCATTTCATAGCCGGAGAACGGCGCGCCGTTGGCGAGGCAAATCCCGGAAACCGAGCGAAGCGCCTTCTCCCCCGTCATGACCGTCTCGACGTCGAGGAGCCCGAGCCCTTGCGCCTCGCCCGCCGGCCCTTCGACGCCCGCGGGGTCGGTGACGACGCGCCCGAGCATCTGATAGCCGCCGCAAATCCCCAACACGCGCCCGCCGCGCCGGACATGGGCGAAGAGGTCGATGTCCCAGCCTTGCCTGCGCAAGAACGCGAGGTCGGCGATCGTCGCCTTCGTGCCGGGCAGGATGACGAGATCGGCGACGGGCAGCGGTTCGCCGGGCGAGACCATCGCGAGGCGCACGTTCGGCTCCAACCGCAGCGGATCGAGGTCGTCGAAATTGGCGATGCGCGACAGCATCGGCGCGGCGATCGTGATCGCGGCGCGCCTCTCCTCGCGCGCGGCTTCGAGCGCCACCGCGTCCTCCGGCGGCAGGCGATGCGCCGGCGCGAAGAACGGGATGAGGCCGAGCGCGCGCCATCCCGTGCGCTCGGCGATGAAGCGCATGCCGCCATCGAACAGGCTCGGGTCGCCGCGAAACTTGTTGACGAGAAAGCCGACGATCATGGCCGCTTCCTCCGGCGCGATGACCGCCTTCGTGCCGACGAGCTGGGCGATGACGCCGCCGCGGTCGATGTCGCCGATCAGCACGACCGGCGTTTGCGTTGCGCGGGCGAAGCCCATGTTGGCGATGTCGCGTGGGCGCAAATTGACTTCGGCGGCGCTGCCGGCGCCCTCGATCAGCACCAGATCGGCCTCGCCCTTGAGGCGCGCGAAACTGTCGAGCGCGGCGCCGAGCAGGCGCGGCGTCATCTCGTAATAATCGCGCGCCGACGCGGCGCCGACGACGCGGCCGTGCACGACGATCTGCGCGCCGACGTCGCTCTGCGGCTTCAACAGCACCGGATTCATGTCGACGCAAGCGGCGACGCCGCAGGCGCGCGCCTGCAACGCCTGGGCGCGGCCGAT
>JBEKBD010000047.1:0-19895 GCA_050015575.1 Roseiarcus sp.
GAGCCGATCAGATGTACGCGAACGACGCGATCGAAGTCGCTCATCTCCATCTTGGCGAACGACTTGTCGCGCAGGATGCCGGCGTTGTTGACCAGGATGTCGATCCGGCCCCATTCCTTTTCGGCCCGCGCGACCATCGCCGCGATCTGCTCGAAATTGACGACGTCCGCGCCGTCGGCGATCGCGACGCCGCCAGCGGCGCGAATCTCTTCGACGACCTTCAGCGCGCTGTCGGAGGCCGCGCCGTCCTTGCCGATGTCGTTGACCACCACTTTCGCGCCGCGGGAAGCCAATCCTATCGCGTGGCGGCGACCGAGCCCGCCGCCCGATCCGGTGACGATCGCAACTCGGTCGTCGAAGCGAATAGTCATGTTTCTGGACCCCCCTTCGGCGGATGCAAAAATCTTGGTGACGCCGTCAATCAGCGAACCGCGATGGAGTTTGCTTGCCGATCAATGAATCGCAGCGTCCAGGATCTTCTCGGCGGCAGCCTTCGATCGCGCGAGTTCCACGGCGATGGCGCCGTTCGGACGCCGTCGGCGAGACCAAGGATCTCAGGCGGACGGTGCGAGATCGCCGCCAAACCCGGTCCGCCGTCGGCGTAGGAGCGGACGATCCGCTGGATTGCGCCAATTGCGCCGAGATCGACTCCTCCGGTCGGCTGATGGTCGATCCTTGTGGGAAGACCGAGAACAGCCGCCGCTCGTCAACGCGGCGCCCATCGCCACATCGTCAAGCAAGCCGCCTTTTCGACGCTCGCCTCGGACCTTGAAGGCAATATCAGACACGGAACCCCACCTTGTCCGCGCCTTTGGTCTCGAGGATTTGGCGCGCCTCCGCGGGCGTCGCGATCTCCAAGGACAGTTCTTCGAGGATGCGACGGATCTTGAGCACTTGCGCGGCGCAGGACGGCGCCAGTTGGCCTCGTCCGAGATACAGACTGTCTTCCAGGCCGACGCGCACGTGCCCGCCCATGATCGCGCCCATCGTGACCAGCGACAACTGATGCCGACCCGCTCCGAGCACGGAGAATTCGTAGTTCTCCCGCCCGAACAGCCGGTCCGCCGTGCTGCGCATCGAGAACAGGTTTTCAGGATCGGTATTGACCCCCCCCATGATGCCGAGGATGCATTGCAAGAACATCGGCGGCTTGACCAGCCCCTCGTTGACGAAGTGCGCGAGGTTACAGAGATGTCCAACGTCGTAACACTCGAACTCGAACCGCACGCCGTACGCGTCGCCCAGCCGCTCGATTATGCTTCGGATGTCGCGGAACGTATTGCGGAAGATGACGTCCTCCGAGCCTTCGATATGGCCCCGTTCCCACGGATGTTTCCAGTCCGCGATCCCGCGCGCCGCCTTGTGGAACGAAAAATTCATCGACCCCATATTGAGCGAGCACAGCTCCGGCTTGGCTTTCAGGGGATACGCCAGACGATCGTCGAGCGTCATACGGGTGCTGCCCCCTGTCGTGATATTGATGATCGCATCGGTTTGCGCCGCGATCTTGGGCACAAATTGGTCGAATACGGCAGGGTCCGGCGTAGGACTCCCGTCGACGGGACTGCGAGCATGAAGATGCAGGATCGCCGCTCCCGCGCGCGCCGCATCGACCGCTTGTTGGGCGATCTGTTCCGGACCGGCCGGCAGATATTCCGACATCGACGGCGTATGCACCGACCCCGTGACGGCGCACGAGATAATGACCTTGCGATCTTTCAGTTTCACAGTCCTTGCTCCGTGGCGGCCCAGTCAAGCGCTCTGGCTGTCTCCGTCGACGCTTATGACTTGCCCGCTAATGTTGCGCGCCAGAGGCGAGGCGAGGAACAAAGCCAGGTTCGCGACATCCTTGGCCTCGACCATTCTTCGCAAGGAAATCTTGCTGAGAAATTCGTCGCGCATGGCGTCGAAGCTGACGCCCATGGCCGCCGCGCGAGCGGCGATGACGCGGTCCATCCGCTCGCCCTGCACCGCGCCGGGGAGGATCGCGTTGGCGCGAATGCCCAGAGGCCCAAGCTCGACGGCTAACGACTTGATCAAGCCGACGATCGCCCATTTGGTCGCGGCATAGGGGGTGCGATAGCCGTAACCCAATCGCCCGGCGATCGAACTCATCCCGATGATCGACGGATGGCGTTTGGAGTCCCGCAAAAGCGGCACGAAGCGCTCGAGAAAATAGAACTGCGACTTGAGATTGACGTCGATGGTCCGATCGACGTCGGCGGCGCTCAACGCATCCACCCGACCTGTCGGCCCCGCGATCCCGGCGTTGTTGATGAGAACGTCAAGCCCGCCAAGCCGAGCCGAAACATCCGCGAAAACGCGATCCACGTCCTCGGCGTTCGAGGCGTCGCCAACCGTTCCCGTCAGCGCGGGCGCCGCGTCGATTGCCGCCGCAAGCGCCGATTTGGCCACATCGGTCACGTGGACTTTTGCGCCGGAAGCGGCAAAGCTTTCCGCAATGGTCCGACCGATCCCGCCGCCGCCCGCGGTCACTAGGACGCGAAGACCGCGCACATCGAGTTCGGGATTGCGCGCACCGATTTCGGGCATGGCCAACGTGGAGGTCAATGAGGCGTCCCCCGCATTCGAATAGGTTGCGCAATAGGCGCAGGTAGCGAGGTCAAAATGAATGTGAATAGCAGCCACACAATCGGACAATAAATGTGTCGTACATATATAATGCGCCGGCATATTTCGGGCGCGACACAAATTCGCCGAGCCGATGCCTCGCCAAGCGCGGCGTCGGGAAGTGACCCGCTATGCGATATTCCTCCACGGAGAATTGGAGTCCGGCCTTCGCGAGGGCGGACGGATGAAGCGAGCACGGTTCACGGAAGAGCCGATCATTGGCGCTCCGCGCGAGCATGAGGCGGAGGCGAAGACGGCCGATCTAGCGCGCAAGCGCGCCGTCTCGGCGACGCTCTACAATTGGAAGGGGCCAAGCGCGGCGGCATGGACGCGCCCGGGGCCGGCGTGCCGCCGGGCCGCGCCGCGCCACCCTCTCCCCGATCCGCCCTCGCGGTGACACGACGGCGCGCGGCGGCTAGAAAGCGGGCGACCCAACTCTTGACGAGCCTCGTCCCTTGTCCTCCGTCCCCGCCGCCATCGAAGCGCGTGCGCTCGCCAAACATTTTGGCGCCACGACCGCCGTCGACGCGATCTCGTTCGCCATCGCGACCGGTTCGGTCACCGGCCTGCTCGGCGGCAACGGCGCCGGCAAGACCACCACGATCGGCATGATCCTGGGGCTTATCGCGCCGACCTCGGGCGCGGTCAGCGTGTTCGGCGTCGACATGACGCGCGACCGCTATCGCGTTCTCGGGCGCATGAATTTCGAGAGCCCCTATGTCGACATGCCGCATCGCCTCACGGTGCGCCAGAACCTCCGCGTGTTCGGCCGCCTCTACGGCGTCGAAGACCTGTCTCGGCGCATCGACGAACTCGCCGAAAGCCTCGCGCTTCGCGTCTTTCTCGATCGGCCGGCCGGCAGCCTCTCGGCCGGACAGAAGACGCGCGTCGCGCTGGCCAAGGCGCTGATCAACGAGCCCGAACTCCTGCTGCTCGACGAGCCGACCGCCTCGCTCGATCCGGACGCCGCGGACTGGGTCCGCTCGCGCCTCGAGGACTATCGGGGCAGGCGGGGCGCGACGATCCTGCTCGCCTCGCACAACATGGGCGAGGTCGAGCGCCTGTGCGAGCGCGTCATCATGCTGAAGGAGGGCCGCATCGTCGACGACGGCTCGCCGAGAGACCTGATCGCGCGCTACGGCCGCGAAAGTCTCGAAGAGGTGTTCCTCGACGTCGCGCGCGGCGCCGAATGGCGGGAGCGGTCGGCATGAGCGGCTCCAACCCGGACTTTTCGCTGGCGCGCGTCGGCGCCATGGTGATGCGCTATCTCTATCTCATGCGATCGTCGTGGCCGCGCCTCGCCGACCTCATCTATTGGCCGGCGGTGCAGATGATGACCTGGGGCTTTCTGCAGACCTATATCCGCGCCCAGTCGCAGGCGGCGGACATGTCGGGCCGCATGGCGGTCGCCGGCGGCACGCTGATCGGCGCACTGCTGCTGTGGGACACGCTGTTTCGCGCCCAACTCGGCTTCTCCGTCTCGTTCCTGGAGGAGATGTGGTCGCGCAACATCGGCAATCTGCTGATCAGCCCCTTGAGGCCGATCGAACTCGTCGCCGCGCTGATGACGATGAGCGTGATCCGCCTCGCAATCGGCCTGGTGCCGGCGGCTTTCCTCGCGCTGTGGTTCTTCGGCTTCAACCTGTGGGGATTGGGCCTCGGGCTCGTCGCGTTCTTCATCAATCTGGCGCTGACCAGTTGGGCGATCGGCCTCGTCGTCGCCGGGTTGGTGCTGCGCAACGGCATGGGGGCGGAGGGGATCGCGTGGTCGGTGCTGTTCTTCTTCCTGCCGTTCGCCTGCGTCTACTATCCGGTTTCGGCCCTGCCGGAATGGCTGCAAGGCTTCGCCTGGTGCCTGCCGCCGACCTATGTATTCGAGGGTTTGCGCGCCGCGATCGTCGCGCACGCGTTCCGCGCCGATCTGATGCTCGAGGCCCTGGCGATCAACGCCGGGCTGCTGGCGGCGGGCGGGGCGTCCTTTCTGGCGTTGCTGCGCAGCGCGCGAAAAGCCGGCTCGCTCTTGCAAATGGGCGAATGAGCGGGCGCGGCGACGATTCGCCTCGCATAGACTCGATTCACCTCGTTTTCGAGACTCGAGCGACCGCCGGCCGCCGTCGGTGTATTTTCTTCAAAAGCTTGGGATGCGAGGGCGGGAAAATGCCGGCGAGGCGGATGGCGGTTCGGGCGTTGTGGGCGAGCGCGCTGGTCGCGTCGCTCGCCGGCGCGGCGCGCGCGCGCGAAATGGTCGAATTTCCTTCGCCCTATTCGTCGGGAACGATCGTGATCAGCCAGAGCGCGCGCAAACTGTTCTTGGTCGTCGATTCGCGCACCGCGATCGCCTATCCCGTGGCCGTCGCCAAGCGCGGCAAGGAGTGGAGCGGGTTCGCCCGGGTCGACGGCAAGTACGTCGATCCGGCGTGGTCGCCGCCCGCCGTCGTGCGCCGCGACCACCCGGAAATGCCCGACGTGATCGCGGGCGGTTCGCCGCACAACCCGATGGGCGCGCGCGCCATCACCCTCGATCGCGACGAAGTCGCCATCCACGGCACCACGGCGGCGATGCGCGCCTCGGTCGGCACAGCGGCTTCCTACGGCTGCATCCGCATGTACAACGAGGACGTCATCGATCTCTACGATCGCGTCAGCGTCGGCGCCCCGGTCGTGATGACGCGGTGAAGCGAATCGTCAGAAGTCGGAAGCGATGCCTTTGACCTCCCAATCGCCGTAGCGAACGGGATCGAGCCCGCCGCGACCCGCAATCTCGCGCGCGCGCTGCGCCTTTTCGCGTGACCGGCGCTCTTCGGCTTCCGCCAGGGCGCGTCGCGCCGCGTCCGGCAGGTCCGGTCTTTGCGCATTCGCGGCGTTCTCGTCGTTGGCGAGGTCGGCCGCGGAGCCGGAATTCGACGCCGCCATGGGCAATCTCCTTTTGCGCGTCGCTCAATCTACATCGGCGGCGCGGACCGGAAAAGGCCGTTGCCTGCGGCGCTTCCGCACAGAAGTTTCGCCCTGTAGTGTTAACCTGGGCGGCGCGTCACTGATTCGGCAAGGGCGGACATTGCAGCCAAACAGACCAAACGGCTTCGGCGCGCGCGGGTCGCGGAGTTCTCCGCCCTTGCAGGATGCGGCGCCGGGGCTCGCGGCTCGATTGGCCGCCGCGCATGCGGTCGTGGACGTGCTTTCCCTCGCGCGATCGCCGGAGGAGCGCGTCGGCGCCGGCGAATTCGAGACCCGGTTCGCCGGGCTCGACGCGCGCGACCGCGCGCTGGCGCGATCGATCGCCGCCGTTTCGTTTCGCCGGTTGGGCACGATCCGCAAGGGGCTCGGCCGCTTTCTGGAAAAAGGTCTGCCCAAGCGGGCCGGCGCGCTGGAATGGATTCTGATCGTCGCGGCGGCGCAGCTGTTGTTTCTCGACGTTCCCGATCACGCCGCCGTCGATCTGGCGGTGCGCGCGACGCGGCTCGACCCCGGCGCCGCGCCTTTCGCCGCGCTGGTCAACGCGGTGTTGCGCAACCTCGCGCGGGCGAAGGAAGAAATCCTAGCGAGCGCCGACCCGCTCGATGACGACGCGCCGCATTGGCTCGCTCAGCGTTGGCGCGCCCATTACGGCGAAGCGACGGCGCGGAGAATCGCGCGCGCTCATCGCGACGAGCCGACCCTCGACCTCAGCGTCAAGAGCGACGCCGAGGGTTGGGCGCGCCGGCTCGACGGCGTCGTCCTTCCCACCGGATCGGTTCGCCTGGAGACCCACGTCGCGATCGCCGAGCTCGAGGGCTACGCCGAGGGCGCGTGGTGGGTTCAGGACGCCGCCGCCGCGTTGCCGGCGCGGCTACTCGGGGTCGGCGCAGGCGTGCGCGTGGTCGATCTCTGCGCCGCCCCCGGCGGCAAGAGCGCCGAATTGGCGATCGCCGGCGCGGCCGTCACCGCCGTCGATCGCTCGGCGGAGCGGCTGAAACGGTTCGCCGCGAACTTTCAGCGCCTGCGCCTGGAGGCGGAAATCGTGGTGTCGAACGCGCTCAGCTTCGAGGCGCCGCCGTTCGACGCGACGCTGCTCGACGCGCCGTGCACGGCGACGGGGACGATCCGTCGCCACCCCGACGTCGCCTGGATCAAGCGACAGGGCGACCTGCCGGCGCTGGTCGAGTTGCAGAGCCGGCTTCTCGACAAGGCGGTCGCGCTGACCAAGCCCGGGGGGACGATCGTCTATTGCGCCTGCTCGCTGGAGCCGGAGGAGGGCGAGGGCCAGATCGCGTCGCTGCTGCGCCGCAATCCCGACGTCCGCCGCTCTCCGATCGAGCCGACGGAAATCGGCGGCCTCGCCGAGTGCGTCAACGCCGCTGGCGAATTGCGCACGCTGCCCTGCCATCTGCCGGGGCCGACGCCGCGGCTCTCCGGCCTCGACGGCTTCTTCGCCGCCCGGCTGCAAAGGAGGCCGTGAGCGCGCGATCGGATGCGCGGGGGCGCGACGAGAGCGCGAGTTTCGATCGCGGCGAAAGCGTGGTAAGGCGCGCCGACATTTCCGCGTCCAACTTTGCGAGCCCCACATCATGGCCATCGATCCTCTCGCGCCAGTCGGCCGCGCGCTGATTTCCGTGTCCGACAAGTCCGGATTGACCGAGCTGGGCCTCGCCCTGGCGGCGCGCGGAATCGAGATCGTCTCCACCGGCGGCACTGCCGCGGCGCTGGCGAAGGCGGGCGTCGCCGTCGTCGACGTCGCCGAGCTCACCGGATTTCCGGAGATGATGGACGGGCGGCTGAAGACGCTGCATCCGAGCGTTCACGGCGGTCTGCTTGCGATCCGCGCCGACCCCGCGCATCAGGCGTCGATGATCGCCCACGGCATCGCGCCGATCGATCTGCTGGTCGTCAATCTCTATCCCTTCGAGAGCGCGCTCTCCCGCGCCGCGCCGTTCGCGGAGATGGTCGAGAACATCGATATCGGCGGCCCGGCGATGATCCGCGCGGCGGCGAAGAACCACGCCGATGTCGTCGTCATCGTCGACGTCGAGGATTATCCGCGCCTCATCGAGCAGCTGGAGGCCTACGACGGATCGACGCGGCTGAGCTTCCGCCGCGAGATGGCGCAGAAGGCCTACGCGCGCACGGCGGCCTATGACGCGGCGATCTCCAATTGGCTAGCGCGCGAGGCCAAGCAAAGCGCGCCAAAGTGGCGCGCGTTCGGCGGCGCGCTCAAGAGCGCGCTACGCTACGGCGAGAACCCGCACCAGCGCGCCGCGTTCTATGTCGGGCCGGAATCGCGCCCCGGCGTCGCCACGGCGCGCCAGGTCCAGGGCAAGGAACTCTCCTACAACAACATCGGCGACACCGACGCCGCCTACGAGCTGGTCGCCGAATTCGATCCGAAAGCGTCGGCCGCGGCGGCGATCATCAAGCACGCCAATCCGTGCGGCGTCGCCTTGGGCGCGGGCCTGCTGGAGGCTTACGCGAAGGCGCTCGCCTGCGATCCCGCCTCCGCCTACGGCGGCGTCATCGCGGTGAACCGGCGGCTCGACGCGGCTGCGGCGCGCAAAATGGTGGAAATCTTCACCGAAGTGATCATTGCGCCGGAAGCGGACGACGAGGCGCTGGCGATCGTGGCGGCCAAGAAGAATCTGCGCCTGCTGATCGCCGGCGCGCTGCCCGATCCGCGGGCGCCGACGCTCGCGGTGCGCTCGGTCGCCGGCGGCTTTCTCACGCAGGACCGCGACGCCGGCGCGCTCGACGAGGCGGCGCTGAAGATCGTCACGAAACGGAGCCCGACCGCCGCCGAAATGGCGGACCTCAGGTTCGCCTGGCGCGTCTGCAAGCACGTCAAGTCGAACGCCATCGTCTACGTCAAGGACGGCGCGACGGTCGGCGTCGGCGCGGGACAGATGTCGCGCGTCGATTCGGCGCGCATCGCCGCGCGCAAGGCGGAGGACGCGGCGCGCGCCGCGGGTTTGGCCGAGCCGCCGACCAAAGGCTCGGTCGTCGCCTCCGACGCGTTCTTTCCCTTCGCCGACGGCCTCGTCGCGGCGGTGGAAGCGGGCGCGACCGCGGTCATCCAGCCAGGCGGATCGATACGCGACGGCGATGTGATCGCGGCGGCGGACGCGGCGGGGATCGCGATGGCGTTCACGGGCATGCGGCACTTCAGGCACTGAATCTCGGCGCCCGACGGCGCCGTTCAAACCGGCGCGCTCGTCGGGCGATGGGATGCGATAAAGGCCACTTGGCGCTTGTCGGCTTTTCGCCGCCTTCTTGACAAGCGGTCAATCTCGGCATTCCGCGCTTCGGCAGGCGTCAATGAAGAGATCGGATTTTTCCTCGAGCAATCCTCGATAGCGATTGACCTCGTCCGTACGGGTTGTCGCCATCAAATTATCCCGCTCTTGAGGGTCTTTGACGAGATCGAACAGCGCTTCGTCGCGGGTCGGGCCCGCGCCGCAGCGGAGATACTTCATCAAAGAACTTTCCGATTTTTCCACGGCCGCGAAACATGGAGTGAGCCCGCGCCGCGTCTGGTGGAGCGTGACGCGATGTGTCGGCGGGTCGAGAAGAGACTTGCCTTGCCAATTCGGCGGAACGGGCAAGCCTAGCCGCGTGATAATAGTCGGCGCGATGTCGATTTGAGTAGCAAATACGTCGTTCCGATAAGCATCGATACTGCTGTCAAAGATCAGCAAGGGAATACGGATGTCTTCTTGATAGAGGTATCTCGTGTGTCCAATGTGCCCATGTTCCCCAAGACCATCTCCGTGGTCCGCAGTGACGACGACGATGCTGTTTTGTAGATATGATTTAGACCGAAGAAGATCGAATATCTCGTGTATAAAAAATCTGCCTGCAAAACACCGTTGTCATAGCGGTTCGAAACAGCTTCCAAATCTTCGTCGCGAAGTCTACCGGTAGTGATCGCGTTATCCAATCGTTGAGTTCCGGCAAGTTCGTTCCAGAACGTAAAGAGGCGCATGTTGTCGGAAAACGCGGGTTCGAATTTTTCAAAGGCTGGCAGTTTCGTTCCGGATACGTGACTCGACATAAGGTGAAAGTAGAAAAAATTTCTTTCGTCGGTCGCGGGCGCAACAGCCTGGAGCGCGTTGATAATATTTCTATCGTCATTGACATCTTTGGCGCGGAGCGTCATAAAGTCGTATACATCGTCAACATCCGGCCCGTAAAAGTTCATAAGGTAGTTCCAAGTTCGGTGGTCGCCACTCAAGAAGAATTTGACATGGTAACCCTGGTCATGCAGCAGGCTGTGAAGGGTAAAATTGTCCGAGGAAATCTGGTGAAAGGGGCGCGAGGCGAGAATTGAAGCGACGCCGCAGAAAGTTTCGGAGCATGTCGAGAGGGCCATATTTACCCGATGAAGGAGCTTTCGCGAATAGAGATCCGACAAAAATGGCGTTGTTTCTCGCCGATATCCATACACCCCCATATGATCGGCGCGCAAAGCGTCCGAGACGATCAAAATAACGTTTCTCGGCTTAAAGTCGGTAGGCTTTCGGTAGGCCAGGCGCGCCTCACGGTCTTCGAGCGCCGCCGCGAGGCGACTATTGTCAAAGCTCATCAGCCGGGAAGCAGGATTGAATTCGAAAAAACCACTGATAGGCTCTCCATATAGGGCGCGCGGAAATTGAGTGAGCAATACGGTGCAAAGGCCAAACGACGTCGTTATAATTGTAAATAGTATGCCTGTAGCAAGCAATAATTTTCGTTTGAATCCATCGCCACGGAGCAGCCAGTTTTGCGTCGGAAAGAACAATTGTGATGTAATGAAGACGCATATAGCCGTAATGACAAATATAAGTGAAGTCAAACAGAGGATGATCGCTAGCGACAACGCCAGTTTTCGACCCGAAGTAACGGGTATAAAATCGAGTACAGCATTGAGATTTGACGAAAAAGTACGAACCATACTAATGGTAAGCACGTCGCCCCAAATATAATTTGATATGAATGCAGAGAGATAAATCAGCACCGTTGCGACAAGAATAATCGTGAAAGTAAAATGAAGGAAAATGCGGCCGGCGCGCCCCTGACTCCAGGGCAAACATGCCGTGAGGACGACTGACAGCACACAAGCCAGCGATAGGCAAAACAATACAATTGTTGCACTAAATAGGATGATGACAGAGTCGTAGTTGAATTTCTGGTGATAGACGAATAGTGTAAGGCCCAGAATCAAGAACAGAGTGAGTATACTAATTATACCGCGATTGAGCATTGTCGGATCCATTATCGGCAATGACCAAAGGGGCGGAAGAGAAAACGCGGCCGGAGGCCAAAGCGGTATTGTTCGTTAACGGTGAGTGTGGGCGTTGAACGGCATAGAGAGCTGGCATTGCGGGAACGGCGGAGCCGTTGCAACATTGGCCGCCTCGCGGGCCATCGAGCGCAACCCGAGTTGACCGGGCTGCGGGCTCGTCGGTGGCATGGCTGGCGACAGTGGCGGAACGGTCAGCCGAAGGCAAGTCGATTGTGGAGACGAGATCGGCGGCGCGAGGGGGTTCTCTCTGACGCGTCGGCTGCGTCGCGGCGCATGGTCGCAGAACCGTCAGGCGCGGCTTCCGATGACCGCAATCATCAATCGCCGGCAAGGAAGGATGGCGGGGCTGGGGTCTCGCGCGCGCGAGAAAAAAGGAAGGGCCGAGAACAGCAGAGGACGGGAACCTTTCGACCCCGGCCCTTCCATTGCCGCCTGGAATAGCTGTGGACCTACCCCGACGGCGCGCGCACCCTATTCTCGGTGCTTTCGCGAGTGAATGGCGCAAGTTGTCGCAGGGGAAGAGTTTGGGCGAGGCGCGAAGGGAGGGCGCGCGGCGAGTGCGAAGGGACAGGCTTGACACGTTCAGATAACTCTATATCGTAGAGTTCTCTATGTAGGGATCCGCCCGATGTCCTTCTCCCGCCTGCTGCAACTGCCCGTCTGGCTTCTCGCGCTCGTCGGCCTCGCCGCGCTGGCGCTCTGGGCGATGCTTGCTGCGCCCTTGACCCAACCGCCGCCGCTGGCCTCGATCCAGGCCGGCGCGATGGCGATCGACCAAGAAGGCATGCCCGAACTCTCTCGCTTTCAGGCGCGCGACGGCACCTGGCTGGCCTATCGGCTCTATCCGGCCGCGCACGGCGAGGCCGACCGGCTGGCGATCCTCGCCCACGGCTCGTCCGGCCTCTCCGACGAAATGAACGCGATCGCGCAGACGCTCGCCGCGAGCGGCGTCGCGGCGGCCGCCATCGACGCGCGCGGCCACGGCGCCTCGGGAACGCGCGGCGACATCGGCTATCTCGGCCAGCTCGACGACGATCTCGCCGATCTCGTCGCGCATCTGCGCGGGGCCTATCCGAAGGCGCGGCTGACGCTAATCGGCCATTCCGCCGGCGGCGGCTTCGCCTTGCGCATCGCCGCCGGGCCGCTCGGCGCTTCGTTCGATCGCTTCGTGCTGCTCGCGCCCTATCTCGGCTATTCCGCTCCGACCAATCGCCCCGCCGAGGGGACGGGGCTGTGGGCCGCGCCCGACATCCCGCGCATCGTCGCGATCCTGGCGCTGCGGCGGATCGGCGTCGATTGGCCGCAGGCGCTGCCCGTCATCGCCTTCGCCACTTCGCCCGCGGCCGGCAAGTTCGTCACCTCGCGCTATTCCTACCGTCTGCTCGCCAATTTCGGCCCGCCGCTGGATTGGAAGGGCGCGCTGCAAGCCGCGGCGGGCCGCATCGACTTGATCGCCGGCGAAGGCGATGAACTGATGGACGCGCCCGCCTACCAAAGCGTCGTCGCGCCGCTCGGCGTGCGGGTGACGCTGCTGCCCGGCGTCGACCATATGGGCGTCGTCCATGCGCCCGCGGCGCTCGCCGCGATTCGTGAAGCGGCGACGAGATGAGCGCGCCGCCGCTGGTCTCGGCGGGATGACGAAGGAGCATTGGCGATGCCGGTTTTCGAGATCCTTGCGCACACGCCGCCGTGGGTGTGGGCCTTGTTCGCCTTTCTCGTCTATCGCGGCGCGGCGGCGATGCGCGCGCGCGAGGTATCGCCGTATCGCGTCCTGATCGTTCCCGCCATCTTCTTGGTCTGGGGGGCTTCCGGCCTCATCGAAAGACCGGACGGCTTGGCGCTGAATGTCGCGGCGTTCCTCGGCGCGCTGCTGGTCGGCCTCGCGGCGGGGCGCGCGCTCGCCTCGCTCATGCCGGCGCCTCGCCTCTCGCGCGTCACAGGATTGCTGGCGACGCCGGGGTCGCCGGTCACTCTGATTCTCAACTGCGCCGCCTTCGCCGCGAAATATGTCGGCAACGTCGCTTTGGCGCTGTCTTCCGGCGGCGCCGCCCGCGCCGAGTTGACGAGCGCGGTGGTCGCGATCGGCGGTCTGTTCGCCGGACTGTTCTGGGGCCGCACGCTCCGCCAATTCCAACGCGCCCTGCAAGGCGACGGACGGCCCGCGACTGTTGCGAACCTCGTCGCCTTGGTTCTGAGGCGGGGCGCAAGCGCGCCGGAAACAGTTCGGTGAGCCGCGCCGCCGCCGATTTCGACGGCGCGTAGACCGCTTTGAGAAAACGGGGAGGCGGATATGACGATCAGCCCCGACGAAGCCGGCGCGATTCTCGCCGAGGTCGATTCGATCGTCGCCAAGGTCAAGCAGTCGCGCGTCTATCGCGTGACCGGCGCCCTGCTCGTCCTGTGGGGCGCGATCGTCGTCGCGGCCGATCTGATCGGCTTCGTCTGGCCGCGCTGGTCGGTCTGGACCTGGGCGGCGGCCAACGTTCTCGGCGCGGCGGCGAGCTTCGCCATGCTGCGCGCCGGGCCGGGTATTCCCAGCCGCATGCCATGGCGCTTTCTCGCCGCCTTCGCGCTGTTCGTCGCCTTCGGCCTGTTGTGGAGCGTCGGCTTCGGCCGTTTCGGGCCGCGCGAGTCGGACGCGTTCTGGCCGACCCTGTTCCTGTTCGGCTACGCGATCGCCGGCCTGTGGTTCGGCGCCGCTTTCGCCGCGCTCGGCCTGACCTTGAGCGCGCTGGTTCTCGCCGGCTATCTGTGGTCGGGCGAGTGGTTCAATCTGTGGCTCGCCGTCGTCAACGGCGGCGGCTTCGTTCTCTGCGGCCTGTGGATGCGGCGGGCCTGACGCCATGAACGCCCCCGACGAGACCATCCACCAACCCGTCCGCCTGCGCATCATGGCGGCGCTGACCGCGATCGGAGCGAGCGAAGAGGGCCTCGACTTCGCCGAGCTGAAATCGCTGACCGGCGCAAGCGACGGCAACCTCGGCGCCCATATCGACCATCTCGCGAAGGCCGGCTACGTCGAGGTCGCCAAGGCGTTCGTCGCGCGCCGGCCGCGCACCACCGTCAAGGCGAGCCCGGCGGGGCGCGCCGCCTTCGCGCGCCACGTGGCGTTCCTGCGCGAGATCATCACGGCCGGGTGAGCGGCGGGACGCCGCGCCGGAAGAATTTCGCTCGGCGAGCCGCGTAAAACGCCGTCGATTCCTGATATGACGCGACTCTTCGCGCGAAGCGGCGTTGAGGAATTGCGGATGTCCGAAGCCTTCTCGAGCCACATGCGCTCGGTCCTGAGCGAAATCGACGCCGCCGGCCTTTTGAAGCGCGAGCGGCTGATCGCCTCCCCGCAAGGCGGCCGCATCCGCGTCGCCGACGGCGCGGCAACGCGCGAGATGGTCAACCTCTGCGCCAACAACTATCTCGGCCTCGCCGACCATCCCGAGGTCGTCGCGGCGGCGAGACGAGCGCTCGACGAATTCGGTTTCGGCATGGCCTCGGTGCGCTTCATCTGCGGCGCGCAGACGCTGCATCGCGAGCTCGAGCAGGCCATCGCCAAGCACCTCGGCAAGGACGACGCGATCCTGTTCGCCGCCTGCTTCGACGCCAACGGCGGCGTGTTCGAGGCGCTGCTCGGGCCCGAGGACGCGATTATTTCCGATGCGCTCAATCACGCTTCGATCATCGACGGCGCGCGCCTCAGCAAGGCGCGCCGCTACCGCTACGCCAATTCCGACATGAACGAGCTCGAGGACCGGCTGAAAGAGGCCGACGCGGCGGGCGCGCGCTTCAAGCTGATCGCCACCGACGGCGTGTTCTCGATGGACGGCGCGATCGCGAAGCTCGGCGACATCTGCGCCCTCGCCGAGCGCTTCGGCGCGCTGACGCTGGTCGACGATTGCCACGCGACCGGCCACTTGGGCGAAAAGGGCCGCGGCGCGCCGGCGCTGACCGGCGTCGGCGCCCGCGTCGACATCGTCACCGGCACCCTCGGCAAGACGTTGGGCGGCGCGATGGGCGGCTTCGTCGCCGCGGCGCAGCCGATCGTCGACCTGCTGCGCCAGCGGGCGCGCCCCTATCTCTTCTCCAACAGCCTCGCGCCGCCGGTCGCCGCCGGCGCGCTGAAGGCGCTCGAAATTGCGATCGCCGCCGACGACCGCCGCGCGCGGCTCGCCGGTCACGCCGAGCGCTTTCGCGCCGGGCTGGCGAGGGCAGGGTTCTCTCTGCCGCCGGGGACGACGCCGATCATCCCGGTGATGCTCGGCGAGGCTCGCCGCGCCCAGGCGATGGCTGCGGCGCTCGACCAGCGCGGCGTCTTCGTCGCCGGGTTCTTCTTTCCCGTCGTGCCGCAAGGCGCGGCGCGCATCCGGGCGCAAATGTCGGCGGCGCTGAGCGAAGCCGACGTCGAATTCGCGATCGGCGCCTTTGAAGACGCCGGCCGCGCAATCGGCGTGATCTAGGGGGAGTATACAGTGGTATGGTCTCGAAGGGTCTAGTTGCAGTCGATGCAATCGACAAGAAATTTCGTGGATGCATTGCTCCCGGTCGTTGGACTTTGTGTCTAGGTGCAGGTATTTCTCGAGGAATTACGCCAACATGGTTTGACTTGACAATAGACGTTGTCAATACGACGTTCGGATCTAATTATGATCGCTCGTCTTTTGAGAAGCTCGTGGCCAATACGGGATGGAGTCTCGATGCGTGGATTCAAGCCGCAGCGAATGAGTTTGTTATAGGCGGGAGAAAATTGGAAGACTTCAATGATTTGCTCGAATCCCTTTTATACCGGCAGCTGCGCAAGGACGTTAAAGGGTTAGCAATCGAAAAGCACTTGATTAAAGTCTTAAATAGTCCGGACCAGGCAGCAAAAAATCGTATCATAGAGGTTTGCGAGTTTTTTGAAAATAATTATAAGGATTCTTCACTACTTGGTGTCGTTCGCTTTCTCATCGCTGCCGCAAAGGCTGGGCGGAAGCCGCACGCGATAATAACATTTAACGCTGACACGCTTCTTGAGACACTTATCTATATTTTCCTACGGAGAGATCATTATAAGGGGCCGGGGCCGCATGGGCATCCACTTTATCATTACAAGGCCGTGGATCGACCCTCGCTGATTGCGCACCATCAGTATAAAGAAAAAACAAATATCTACCACTGTCACGGCACAATCATGCCAAGGGAAGCAACATCTGGCCGCCCGAAGGATTCTAGGGATAGACTCGTTTTCCTTGAGCAAGAATATCTACGGATCGCTAGTACTTCGGCATCATGGCCCGAGACTTTGTTCCTATTCCACGCGCAAACCACCCGTATAGTGTTCGCGGGGTTGTCGATGTCGGACGCGAACATCCGGCGCTGGATGAGCGCGAGCGAAGCAGAGCTTTCATTGGACCACGACCAAGTTTTCAGTGGAGTACGTATCAATCCCGAACATCTTTGGCTTGCTCGCGAGCTTTCAGATGTGAACCTTCGCAGGCTGACGCTCGTTTCGATGCTCCATCTGGGAATCCGCCCCGCATGGATCAAGGACTGGACGGACCTTGAAGCAGCGCTTTGCAATATGCTCGCTATTTGAGGAGACAGCTCAGGCGCGCGAAATAGAATCACTGTGTATGAGCGAAGCCAAATTGATGTGCGAACGTTCGCATTGTCGGTTCCGATCGGATGGCGCTGGAACCGAGTGTCCGGTCTTTGCCGGCAGAACTATTGTGAATTGGGGCGACGCGTTCGGTAGCGCGGCGCGTGCCCCTTCTCCCCGCAAGCGCGGAGAAGCGGATAAGAATTAGGAGACGCCGCGATGAAAGCCCTGGTCAAACAGAAGGCGGCGCCCGGTCTGTGGCTGCTCGACCAGCCGGTCCCGTCGATCGGGCCGGACGACGTGCTGGTGAAGGTGCGTAAGACCGGCGTCTGCGGCACCGATCTGCATATCTTCAACTGGGACGAATGGGCGCAGAAGACGATCCCGACGCCGATGACGATCGGCCACGAATACGCCGGCGAAATCGTCGAGCTCGGCGCCAATGTCCGCCGCCTCAAGATCGGCCAGCGCGTTTCCGGCGAGGGCCATGTGATCGGCATGAGGAGCCGCGCCGCGCGCGGCGGGCGCTACCATCTCGATCCGGAAACGCGCGGCATCGGCGTCGACATTCCCGGCGCCTTCGCCGAATTCGTGCGGGTGCCGGCGTTCAACATCGTGCCGTTGCCCGACGACGTCGACGACGAACTCGGCGCGATCCTCGATCCGCTCGGCAACGCCGTCCACACCGCTCTGTCGTTCGATCTGGTCGGCGAGGACGTGCTGGTCACCGGCGCCGGGCCGATCGGGATCATGGCGGCGGCGGTGGCGCGCCACGTCGGCGCCCGCCATGTCGTCGTCACCGACATCAATCCGCGCCGCCTCGCGCTCGCGGCCGAAGTCGCCGACGTCACGCCTGTCGACGTGTCGCGCCAGGACCTGCGCGCGGTCATGGACGCGCTCAAGATGGCGGAGGGCTTCGACGTCGGCCTCGAGATGAGCGGCGCGCCAGCCGCCTTCGATCAGCTGTTCGATTCGGTCGTCACCGGCGGCCGCATCGCGCTGCTCGGCCTGCCGTCCAAGCCGACCCTGGTCGACTGGAACAAGGTCATCTTCAAGCAGCTCACCATCAAGGGGATCTATGGGCGCGAGATGTTCGAGACCTGGCACAAGATGATCGCGATGCTGCAGAGCGGCCTCGACGTGCGCAAGGTCATCACCCACCGCCTGTCCGCCGCAGACTTTCTTTCCGGCTTCGAGACGATGCGGCGGGGCGAGTGCGGCAAGATCGTGCTCGACTGGTCGGACGTCGGCCGCGCCGGCTGAGGCGCGGGAAACTCGTGGCGGCAGTCCGGATTCGGCCGCTGACGATCGGCGACGCCGCGGCGGCGGCGAGCCTCATTCGCGAAGCCTTCGCCGCGCAGAGCCGCGCCACCGATCCGCCGTCTTCGGCGCTCGGCGAAACGACGGCGAGCGTTTCCGCCAAGCTCGCCGAGGGCGGCGGCGCTGGCGCGGAGGCCGACGGCGCCTTGGTCGGCGTCGTGCTGTGGGCGGAAAGGGGCGACGCGCTCCATATCGGCCGCGTCTCGGCGTCGCCGGCCTGGCGCGGGAAGGGAATCGCGCGCGTCCTGCTGGCGGCGGGCGAAGCGGAAGCGCGCCGACGCGGCCTCGCGCGAATGACGTTGCGCGTGCGGCTCGCGCTTGGCGAAAACCAGCGACTGTTCGCCGACTTCGGCTTCGCGCCGGTCGGGCAGGGCGCCCATCCCGGTTATCGCGAGCCGACGTTCCTGGTGATGGAGAAGCGGCTCGCTTGAGCCGCCGTCGGTAACGCGGGGGTTACTGCGCGCGCAGCGGCGAATCCGCCAGCGCCTGCGGCCCGTGCTCGTCGAGCGCGGCGTTGCGCTTGGGCGGCAGCGGCGCGTCGGTCGGGATCGGCTGCGCCGGCTCGAACACTTTGATCTGCGGCGGCTGCGCCTCGCTTCCGCCGAGGCCGAAGAATGATTTGACCCCGCCGCCGTTGAGGAAGCCGAACGGCGAAGCGCCGCTCGCATTGGCGGCGGTCTGAGCGGGAGCGGCGGCCGGCGGCGCGCTGGCGGCCGCCGGCGCTGCGGCGGGCGCGGGCGTGTCGGCCGCGGCCGCAACTTTCACCGCCGGCGGCAACGGCTTGCCCGAATTGTCGAGCGTGATCACGGTCGGGCCGGCGGCGAGCGCCTCGGGCGCGCTGGGGTCCAAGTCCTCCCTGCCGGCGAAGGCGGCGTTCTGGCCGCCGTCCTGATAGACGATCCTGACCGGCTTGACGCCCTGGGCGACCAGCGCCGCCACTGCCGCGTCGTCGCTCGCCTCCTGGTCGGCGACCGCCGCTTCGACCTGGTCGTCGCGCTGCAGATCGGTCGGGCAGCGAGCGCTGGCGTCGACGTCGTGGTCGGAATGCGCGCCGAAGACGTAGTGCTTGCCGCACACCAGCACTTCCGGCTCGGTCTTCGTCACCTCGAAATGATCGGCGCCGTTCTTGATCTCCTTCCAGAACGCGATGTTGGGGTCGAGCCGGTGCTTGGCGAGATTCTCGGCGGTCATCCGGAACGGGAACGACTGCATCTGGATCGCGCTTTGACCGCCGTTGAACGCCTCGCGCGCGACCGCGTAGATCTCGGCGATCTCTGCGTCGGTCATCGAGTAGCACCCGGCCGACGAACAGACGCCGTGCACCATGATGTCGCCGCCGGTGCGTCCCAGAGCGCGGTCATAGGCGTTGGGATAGCCGACGTTGAACGACAGGTAATAGTGCGAGTTCGGATTCATCTGGCCGGGGGCGATGGTGTAGAAGCCCTCCGGAACTTGGTGATCGCCCTCGCGCAGCTTCGGTCCGAGCTGGCCCGACCAGCGGCACATCGGATAGGTCTTGAGCAGCGCGTATTGGCCGTCGCTCTTCAACTTCCAGATTTCGAGCTCGGCTTCCTGCTTGTAGGTGCGGATCAGCACTGGCGCCGACGGGGTCGTGCCGATCTTGTCCATCAGCGCCAAGGTCTGGTCGGGAATCGGACGCTGCGACCGGCCGGAGTCCGCTTCAAGCGCGTCCTCGCATCCCGCCGCGAGCGCGCCCGCCGCCGCGGCGAGCCCGACCGCGAACAACCGCGTCCGCCAATCGTTCAATTTATCATTCCTCTCAGGCTGTTACGGCTTAGCCGATTGGCGGCCGAAAGTCCATCGGCGCGATTAGGCTCGCGTAACCTTGCCAAGCCCTTAACCCGCGCGGCGCGGCGGCGCCGGCGCGCGGAGCGGCTGTTTAGAGCTTGCGGCCCATAGCGAGAAACTTCTGCGCCCGCGCGTCGCGCAACTCTTCGCGCGACATGTTGCTGAGCTGCTCGAGGGCGGCGGCGACGGCGCTCCCCGTCGCCTCGACCGCCGCCTGCGGATCGCGATGGGCGCCGCCGATGGGCTCCGGCACGATCGCGTCGATGATGCCGAACTTCAGCAGGTCCTGGGCGGTGATCTTCATGCTGGTCGCCG
>JBEKBD010000048.1:0-19778 GCA_050015575.1 Roseiarcus sp.
GGCGTCATCGAATAGACCACCAGCTTGAGCGCGCTGGGCTGATCCTTGCGCGCGCCGAACGTCGGCGCCAGCGCGTCGGCGATGAGCGCCACCACGTAGACCGTGACGAACGTCAGAAGGTAGGACACGATCGCGTAGACGAGGCTGCCGAAAATGTTCCGGCCGAAGATCGTCATGCCGATGAAGCCGGCGACCGCGGGGATCGCGGCGAGGATTGCGACATAGTTGGTGAAGAGATAAGCCGGATCGCCGGGCTCGGACTCGATTGCTCGCCACTCGGTCTTCGGCGTGACGAGAATGGCTTTGACGCGTTCGACAACATTCATGATGGTTTCCCTCTGGCGCCGACCGACTCGCCCGTGAGCGGTCCCCGCTTTATGATAGTCCGCCGACGGTCGCAGCGCCAGCCGCAACGCGCGCACGGGCGCGCCGGTTTGCCGCCCGCGCGGCTCGCGCGCTATAGATGTTCCGACATGGCCCGCCGGCGAGGCGGGGCGGCGCAGAGTTCAACCGGGGCGGGCTTCGAGCGTGTCGAACGGAGCGGGTTGGAGCGACGGGCTGATCTTCTCGCCTGCGGAATGGACGGCGATATTCCTTTCGCTCAAGGTCGCCGCGGTCGGCGCGCTGGCGAGTCTGCCGTTCGCCGTGGCCCTCGCCTGGCTGCTGGCGCGGCGGCGATTTCCCGGCAAGTCGCTGGTCAACGCGCTGGCGCATCTGCCGCTGGTGCTGCCTCCGGTCGTCACCGGCTGGCTGTTGCTGATCGGCTTCGGACGGCAGGGAATCTTCGGGCGCGCTCTGGAGGCGTGCTGCGGGCTGACGTTGTCGTTCCGCTGGACCGGCGCGGCGCTGGCGGCGGCGGTGATGGGCTTTCCCTTGATGATGCGAGCGATCCGGCTGTCGATCGAGGCGGTCGACGCGCGTCTCGAGCAGGCGGCGCAGACGCTCGGCGCGCCGTCCTGGTTCGTCTTCGCCAGCGTGACCCTGCCGCTCGCGGCGCCGGGGATCATCGCCGGGCTGATTCTCGGCTTCGCCAAGGCGATCGGCGAATTCGGCGCGACCATCACCTTCGTCGCCAACATTCCCGGCCAGACGCAGACCATCGCCACCGCGATTTACAGCGCGACGCAGGACCCCAACGGCGGCGCGACGACGTGGCGGCTGACGGGAATCGCATTGACGATCGCTTTTCTCGCGCTGTTCGTCTCGGAGGCGCTCGCCGAGCGCGTCGCCAAACGGGGCGCCGGCGAATGATCGAAATCGCGGTCGAGCACGCGCAAGGCGATTTCGCCATCGCGGCGGAAATCCGCGCCGGCGGCCGCGTGCTGGCGCTGTGCGGCCCTTCGGGCGCCGGCAAGACGACGCTGCTCGACCTGATCGCCGGCTTGAAGCGGCCGCGCCGAGGCCGCATCGCGGTCGACGAAGCGGTGTTCCTGGACACCGCGCGAGGGCTCGACGTTCCCGCGCGCCTGCGCCGCATTGGCTACGTGTTCCAGGAGCCGCGTCTGTTTCCGCACCTCAACGTCGCGCACAACCTGCGCTACGGCGCGCGCTTCGCCTCGCGCGGGCCGCGCCTCGTCGCCTTCGCCGACGTCGTCGCGCTGCTCGGCCTGGAGCCGTTGCTGGCGCGTGGGCCGGCGCGCCTGTCGGGCGGCGAGAAGCAGCGCGTCGCGATCGGCCGCGCGCTGCTCAGCAATCCCCGCGTGCTGTTGATGGACGAGCCGCTGAACGCGATCGACGACCCGCGCCGGCGCGAGATCTTGCAATGGATCGAGACGCTGCGCGACGCGGTCGCCATCCCCATCGTCTTCGTCAGCCATCGCGTCAGCGAGGTCGAGCGGCTGGCCAGCGACATCGCGGTGATCGAGGCCGGACGGCTGGTCGAAATGCGGGCGACGAAGGAGGCGCGGTAGGCCTTGCGCGGCGCGGCGAAAAGAATAGGGCGCCCCGCAGCCGCGGGACGCCCTCTTTGCGACGATGTCGGCTTCAGTGCGCTGTCGCGCCCTCCGCGCCGATTCCGGTCTGCGAGCGCACGTACTGGCCCTCGAACGCGGTCCGCTCCTTCGCGGCCGCCGCCGACCGGTCGGTGATCGAGAAGATCCAGGCGCACACGAACGCCAGCGGCATGGTGAAGATCGCCGGCGACGTATACGGGAACAACGCGCTTCCCTTGGGGAAGCCTAGCACCGCTTCCCAGATGCCGGGGCTGAGGATCGTCAGCGCCACCGCCCCGATCAGCCCGACGAAGCCGCCGATGAAGGCGCCGCGCGTCGTCAGACCCTTCCACAGCATCGCGAGCAACAGCACCGGGAAATTGGCGCTCGCCGCGACGGCGAAGGCGAGACCGACCATGAAGGCGACGTTGACCTTCTCGAAGACGATGCCGAGCAGAATGGCGATGACGCCGAGCACGACGGTGGTGATTCGCGACACCCTGACCTCCGTGGCTTCGTCGACCTTGCCGTGCCGGAACACGCTGGCGTAGAGGTCGTGGCTGACCGCGCTCGCGCCCGCAAGAGTCAGCCCGGAGACCACCGCGAGAATCGTCGCGAAGGCGACCGCCGCGATGAAGCCCTTCATCAAGTCGCCGCCGACCGCGTGCGCGAGATGGATCGCCGGCATGTTGCCGCCGCCCAACAGAGCGCCCTTGACGTCGTGATAAAGCGCATTGGGTCCGACGAGAATGATCGCGCCGAAGCCGATGATGAAGGTCAGGATGTAGAAGTAGCCGATGAAGGTGGTCGCCCAGAACACCGACTTGCGCGCTTCCTTGGCGTCGCGGACGGTGAAGAAGCGCATCAGGATGTGGGGCAGCCCGGCGGTGCCGAACATCAGCGCCATGCCCAGCGAGATCGCCGAGATCGGGTTGGCCACCGCCGCGCCCGGCAGCATGATCTTGTCATGGCTGGGGTGGACTTCGATCGCCTTGGCGATCAACGCGTTGAAGTCGAAGCCGAACTGCGCCAGCACCAGTAGCGCCATCAGCGTCGCGCCGAACAGCAGCAGGCCGGCCTTGATGATCTGCACCCAGGTGGTGGCGATCATGCCGCCGAAAGTGACATAGATGACCATCATGACGCCGACGAAGACGACCGCGTAGAGGTAAGGCAGGCCGAACAGCAACTCGATCAATTGTCCGGCGCCGACCATTTGCGCGATCAGGTAGAAGGCCACGGTCGCCAGGGTGCCGGTGGCGGCCATCGCGCGGATCGGCGTCGCCTGCAGGCGATAGGAGGCGACGTCGGCGAAGGTGAAACGGCCGAGGTTGCGCAGCGGCTCGGCCATCAGGAACATGATGATCGGCCATCCCACGAGAAAGCCGATCGAATAGATCAGGCCGTAATAGCCGGTGCTGAACACCAGCGCCGCAATGCCGAGGAACGAGGCCGCCGACATGTAGTCGCCGGCGATCGCCAAGCCATTCTGCAGGCCGGTGACGCCGCCGCCGGCGGCGTAGAAATCCTTCGCCGTGCGGGTGCGCTGAGCCGCCCAATAGGTGATGGCCAGCGTCAGAACGACAAAGGCGGCGAAGATGAGGAGCGCGTTCCAGTCCAGGGGCGGAGCCGCGCCCGTGTCAGCGGCGCGCGCCGCGCCGGCGATGAGCGTCAGCAAGGCCCCGAGGGCGCTCGACTTGATAAGACGGTTCATTTCCTGCCTCCTACGGCGTTGGCGTTGACGATCGCCTTGGTCAGGTCGTCGTATTGCGCGTTCGCGCGCAGGACGTAGACGCCGGTCAGGACGATCGCCGCCAGGATGATGGCGACGCCCAGCGTCAGGCCGATGGTGATGGAGCCGAAGAGCTTGACCGCGATGGCGCTCGGCGCGAAGGCGACGAGGGCGATGAACCCGTAGTAGATCACCAACATGATGATCGACAGCGTCCAGCCGAAGGTCCTTCGCTCGGCGACGAGTTTTATGTAATTCGGATCGCGTTGAATCCGCTTGATGGCGGCGTCATCCATTTCGCTTCCTCCAGTTTGCAGATTATTGGTCTCGCGTCCGCCTGGTCACGGCGAACGTCCCCCGGCATTCGTCCTCCCCCTCTCGACTTCGTCGTTCGGGACGTCTCGGCGCCGCCGCGCCGGCGCCGCTCCCATCGGCGCCCGATTCGGCTCGGCCGCGACCTCGGCGAGCGCTTTGCAGCGGCGACCGCCGACCCCTTTCGGCTCGTTCGGCTGCCTATTCTGCTTGCATTTGGTCGCGGCGTCGAGCCTGGCGCCGCTACAACCTTCGTCTAGCCCGCGGATCGCGGCGCGACGAGCGCTCGGGCCCCCCGCGGAGGCGGGAGTTTGTGCCGAGCGCGACGATCGGTTAAGTTCGCAGGGGACTGGCCCCCGGTCCGGAGGAAGGGTATCACACTTGGCTCACACGGCCCGAAACCCCATATCCTCGCCCGGCGCATCGCGCGAACGGCGAGATAGCCGTCAGAAAAGGCCGATTCCATGGATTTCCTCGAGCCACGGTTGCACCGCATGAACCGCCGCCGCCGCATTTATGAAGGCAAAGCCAAGGTCCTCTACGAGGGCCCGGAGCCCGGAACTCTCATCCAGTACTTCAAGGACGACGCGACCGCGTTCAACGCCAAGAAGCACGAAGTCATTGACGGCAAAGGCGTTCTGAACAATCGCATTTCGGAATATCTGTTCCAGCGGCTCAACGAGATCGGCGTCCCCACGCATTTCGTGCGCCGCATCAGCATGCGCGAGCAACTGATTCGCGAGGTCGAGATCGTCCCCCTCGAAGTCGTCGTGCGCAACGTCGCGGCCGGCTCGCTGGCCAAGCGCCTCGGCATCGAGGAGGGCACGCAGTTGCCGCGTTCGATCATCGAATTCTATTACAAGAACGACGCGCTCGACGATCCCATGGTCTCCGAGGAGCACATCACCGCCTTCGGCTGGGCCTCGCCGCAGGAAATCGACGACATCATGGCGCTGGCGATTCGCGTCAACGACTTTCTGACCGGCCTGTTCCTCGGCGTCGGCATTCGTCTGGTCGACTTCAAGATCGAATGCGGCCGCCTGTGGGAGGGCGACAACATGCGCATCGTCGTCGCCGACGAAATCAGTCCCGATTCGTGTCGCCTGTGGGACGTCAAATCCAACGAGAAGATGGACAAGGACCGCTTCCGCAAGGACCTCGGCGGCATGATGGAGGCCTATACGGAAGTCGCGCGCCGTCTCGGCGTCGTCCAGGAAAACGAGAAGATGGGCGCCGCGGGTCCGCGGCTGGTGACGTAAGGGCGCCGACCCCCCGCCCCGAAAGCGCGCTCGGAGGAACGCCCGTCTCTCGACGGGCTACGCCCTCGCCCGCAAGGGGAGAAGGGGCGAGTTCCGCTACCCCAGATGCTTGGCGAAGAACGCCAGCGTGCGTGACTTGGCGAGGGCGGCGCTCGGCGCGTGGTAACTTGCGCCGACGTCGCGGTTGAACGCGTGGCCCGCCGGATAGAAATAGACCGGCGTATCTGGATGCGCGGCGGCGACCTTGCGCACGCCGGCGACCGGAATGTGTTCGTCCTTCTCGCCGAAGTGCAGCATCGTCGGGACGCGCGGCTTCAGGTCCTTGAGGCCGACGATTCCGCCGCCATAATAGCCGACCGCCGCCGAGAGGCCGTCGAGCTCAGCCGCCGCGAGCCAGGCGAGCGTGCCGCCCAGGCAGTAGCCGACGACGCCGACCTTGCCAACGCTCTTGGCCGCTTCGATCGCGGCGCCGATGTCGCGCAGCATCGCCGCGCGCGGGATCTCTTCCACGAGCGCGCGGCCGCGCGCGAACCCGTCGGCGCCGTAGGGGAGATCGGCGTCGCGTTCGCCGCGATCGAAAATGGCTGGCGCGACGGCGAGATAGCCGTCGGCGGCGTAGCCCTCGGCGACGGAGCGGATGTGCGCGTTGACGCCGAAAATCTCCTGCACGACGACCATGCCGCCGCGCGGCGCGCCTTTGGGTTCGGCGCGCCAGGCGGCGAGTTCGAAGCCGTCGCTCGCTTTCAGTCTGGTCCATTCGCCCATGAATCTCGATCTCCCGTCGGCTGAATCCGCTTCGTCGAGCGGCGCCGGTTCAGCGCCGATCGGCCGCTGTCGCGGCGACGCGCCGCGTTGGGCGACGGCGATCGCCGACGCCGCGGCATCGCGGCATCATGGTGCGCGGCGAACGATTCGCCAAGCAAGACGGCCGCAACCGGTGCGCCGCCGCGATCGAAAAAAAGGGAAGCGGCGTCGACAACGTCGACGCCGCTTCCTCGTTTTCACGCCGACGCGGGAGCGATCAATACTTGCGCACCAGAGGGGTCGGGGGCGGAGCGTACGCCTGCTCGTCGCCGATCATCCAGCGCAGGCCGATGCGGAAGTCGTTGTAGGCGAGATCATTCTTCGACACCACGTAGTTGGGGACCCCGCCGCCGCAGGTCCCCAAGCAGTACGAACCGCCCGAGGAGTACTTGCCGAGATCGAGGAAGCGGTAGCCGAGCTCCAGCTTCAGGTTCTGCGTCACGTTGAAATCGAGTCCGGTCATCAGCGCCCAGGCGAAGTTGAACTTCGAGCCGTCGTTGAAATAGCCGCCGCTGGGCGAGGCCGCGCCGCCGATGGCCGTCACCACTCCTTGATCGGTCATCCCGGAGAGGGTGTTTCTCGCCAAGCCGACGCCGGCGCCGATGTAGGGCGTGACGCCCGACCACGTCCCCATGTCGAGATAGCCGTTGACCAGGCCGACCCACGAGGAAATGTCGCCGCGATAGAAGTCGGCCAACTGTATCGGTCCGGTCCCGGTATTCCCCGCATCGTTGAGCACGTAGAGCGACTGAAAATGCGAGCCGCCGCGGTATTCTCCCGTCACGTCGAAGCGCAGCCAGTTGTTGACCTGATATCCGATGCCGAGATCGAAGTTCGTCGCAGCGGAAATCGTCGAATTGTAGAAGCTTTGGGTCGGGACGACGGAGTAGTAGGAATTCGGCGTGCCCGCCGCCGGATTGGGCGTGTTGAAAAGGTTCGGCGTGTTGGCGTTGACGCCGACGCCGACGTCGCCGCGCAGATACCAGCCGGTGAATTCGGCCGCGGCGGGGGGCGGTGGTTCGAGCACGGGCGGCGGCGGCAACAGATCGGCGGCGGCGGCCGAGCCGACGAGGGCGAGGACCGCGCCGCTGGCGAGAACAAGGACCTTCAAGTTGGCCATGACGAAATCCCTTCGTTCGACGCGGGCCGACCGGGCTCGCGCATCCATGCGTCGAAGAGAAAACTGCCACGAACACCTTAATGCCGGCTTAACCCTAATAATTGACCTTAATGAATCGTGAACCGCGGATTTGCGGGCAATTCCGCGATCGGCGGGATGAACGCGGCCCCTGCTCCGGTCGCTTTCGGCCGTTCGCTGCGCGCCTACGCCGTCGGCCCCCGATCGAGGCGCGTCAACGAGACCTTCTGGCGGCCCGCGTCATCGAAATTATCGGGCGCGAGCCAACGCTCGAACGCCGCGCGCCGCGCGGGCCATTCCGCATCGAGCATCGAAAACCAAGCGGTGTCGCGACTGCGGCCCTTGACGATCATGTGCTGGCGGAACACGCCTTCGAAGACGAAGCCGAGGCGCGCGGCCGCGCGCTTCGAGGGCGCGTTGAGGTCGTCGCACTTCCATTCGTAGCGGCGATAGCCGAGCTCGTCGAAAACGTAGCGCGCGAGCAGATACTGCGCCTCGGTGGCGCCGATCGTGCGCTGCAGCGCCGGCGTGTAGAGGACGTTGCCGACCTCGATCGCGCGATGCGTCGCGTCGATCCGCATCAGCGTCTGATAGCCGACGGCCAGGCCGGAGGCGTTGTCGAGGACGGCGAAAAACAGCGGATCGGCCGATTGCGCCTTGGCGGCGATAGCGGCCTTGAAGACGGCCGCATCGGCGTACGGGCCGTCGGCGAGATAGGTCCAAAGGCGATCCTTGTCGCCGCCGTTGGCGCCGTGGAAGAGCGCGTCGGCGTGCGTCTCCGCATCGAGCGGGACCAGGCTGACGGCGCGTCCGCGCAACGTCACACGCTCGGGACGCTTGGCCGAGCGGGCGTCGACGAGCGGGCCCACGGGCTGTCCAAATCGGTTCGTCGCCATGACTTAGTGATTGTCGCGCGGGACGCCCATCGTCTGGGCGAGGCGCTGATAGTTCACCGCCGGCTTCAGCACCATGCCTTCGTCGAACTGGGCGACCATTTCGCGCTGGATCTGCTGCCAAGGCGTCTGGCTCTTGGGGTAGGCGTAGCCCTGTTTCTCCAGCGCCGCGCGGCGCGTCGCCAACTCCTCGTCGGAAACGAGGATGTCGGCGCTGCGCCGCTTGAGGTCGATGCGGACGCGGTCGCCGGTGCGCAGCAGCGCGAGCCCGCCGCCGGCGGCCGCCTCGGGCGAAGCGTTGAGGATCGAGGGCGAACCCGACGTGCCCGACTGCCGGCCGTCGCCGACGCAAGGGAGAGCCCCGACGCCTTTCTTGATGAGAGCGCCTGGGGGCAGCATGTTCACCACTTCCGCGCCGCCGGGAAAGCCGATCGGTCCCGCGCCGCGCATGAACAATATGCAGCGTTCGTCGATGGCGAGCTTCGGATCGTCGACGCGGGCGTGATAGTCCTCCGGCCCGTCGAACACGATCGCGCGGCCCTCGAAGGCTTCGGGATCGTTCGGATTGGAGAGATAGCGCCGGCGAAACTCCGCGTCGATCACGCTCGTCTTCATGATCGCGTCGTCGAACAGGTTGCCGCGCAGCACGATGAACCCGGCGTCGGGCATCAGCGGCGCGTCGATCGGAAAAATGACGTCCGCGTCGTCCGATTCGCGGCCGCGGCAATTCTCGCCGATGGTTTTGCCATTGGCGGTCGGCGCGTTCTCATGGACGAACTTCGCCTTCATCAGCTCGTTGACGACGGCGGGCACTCCGCCGGCGCGATGGAACTCCTCGCCGAGATACTTGCCCGCCGGCTGCATGTTGACCAGCAGCGGCACGCGATGGCCGATTCGCTCCCAGTCGTCGATGCCGAGCTCGACCCCGATATGGCGCGCGATGGCGTTGATGTGGATCGGCGCGTTGGTCGAGCCGCCGATCGCGCTGTTGACGACGATGGCGTTTTCAAAGGCCTCGCGGGTGAGGATGTCCGAGGGCTTCAAGTCCTCCCACACCATCTCGACGATGCGGCGGCCGGTTTCATAGGCGATCTGCCCGCGCTCGCGATGCGGCGCGGGGATCGCGGCGCAGCCGGGCAGGCTCATGCCGAGCGCCTCGGCGAGCGCGTTCATCGTCGAGGCGGTGCCCATGGTGTTGCAATGGCCGATCGACGGCGCCGACGAAGTCACGATCTCCATGAACTGCTCGTAATCGATCTTGCCTGCGGCGAGATCGGCGCGCGCGCTCCAGATGACCGTGCCCGAGCCGGTGCGCTCGCCGTGCAGCCAGCCGCTGTTCATCGGCCCGCCGGAAAGCGCGATGGCGGGAATGTTGACCGTCGCCGCCGCCATGATGCAGGCGGGGACCGTCTTGTCGCAACCGATTGTCAGCACGACGCCGTCGATGAAATAGCCCATCAGGATTTCGACGATGCCGAGGTAGGCGAGGTTGCGGTCGAGCGCCGCCGTCGGACGCTTGGCCGTCTCCTGGAGGGGATGGACCGGGAATTCGAAGGGGATTCCGCCGGCTGCGATGACGCCGTCGCGCACGCGCTTGGCCAGGTCGAGATGATGGCGGTTGCAGGGCACGAGGTCGGAGCCGGTCTGGGCGATGCCGATGATCGGCTTGCCCGAGCGCAACTCTCCCGGCGTCATGCCGAAATTGAGATAGCGCTCGATATAAAGCGCTGTCATGCCGGGATTTTCGGGGTTGTCGAACCACTGCGCCGAGCGCAGGCGTCGAGCGCCGCCTTTGACCGCCATTCCATCCGTCCTCGCGATGCGCCGACTCACGCCGAGAGCCGTGCGTCATTCGCCGGCACTATGCGGCCGATTCTATGGCGAAGCAACGAACGCCGGCGCAAGGCTTCAAGCCGCGGACGAGCCGTGCTATGGCGAGTCTCGTCAGCGCGCCCGTAGCTCAACTGGATAGAGTATCGGTCTTCGAAACCGAGGGTTGGGAGTTCAAGCCTCTCCGGGCGCGCCAACCTCCTCCCGTCGCCCGCCGCCTTGACTTCGCCGGCGCTTGTCGCCAGTTTCGCGCGCCTTCGTCCATGGGCGCGTCCGCCGTAAGGTCTTATGCGAACCTATTTGAGCTTCGAAACGCCCGTGGCCGAAATCGACGCGCGCATTGACGAGTTGCGCGCTCTCGCCGCCAAGGGAGAGGTCCCGGCCATCGGCGAAGAACTCGCGAGGCTCGAGGCAAGATCCCTCAAGGTCCTGGCCGATGTCTATTCGACGCTGACGCCCTGGCAGAAGACGCAGGTGGCGCGCGTGCCTGGCCGGCCGCACTTCGGCGACTACGTCAAGGGCCTCATCAAAGACTTCACCCCGCTTTCCGGCGACCGCAAGTTCGCCGAAGACGCGGCGATCGTCGGCGGATTCGGACGCTTTCGTGGGAGCCCGATCTGCCTCATCGGGCACGAAAAGGGCGACGACACCGCGAGCCGTCTCAAGCACAATTTCGGCATGGCGCGCCCCGAGGGCTATCGCAAGGCGGCGCGCCTGATGGAGCTCGCCGACCGTTTCGGCCTGCCGGTCGTCGCGCTGGTGGACACCGCCGGCGCCTGGCCGGGCGTCGACGCCGAAGAGCGCGGCCAGGCGGAGGCGATCGCGCGCGCAACCGATATGACTCTGGCGCTCGGGACGCCCAACGTCGCGATCGTCGTCGGCGAAGGCGGCTCGGGCGGCGCGCTGGCGATCGCCGCGTGCAACAAAGTGCTGATGCTCGAGCATTCCATTTACACCGTCGCCTCTCCGGAAGCCGCCGCGTCGATCCTATGGCGCGATTCCTCGCGCGCCCAGGATGCGGCGATGAGCATGAAGATCACCGCGCAGGATTTGCTGAAGTTCGGCGTGATCGACGCGATCGTGCCCGAGCCCATCGGCGGCGCCCATCGCGATCCCGAAGCGGCGATCGCGGCGACCGGACGCGCCATCGGCGCCGCGCTCGACTCCTTGGGCAATATGTCGCGCGACGAATTGCGCGAATCACGGGCGACGAAGTTCCTCGGCATGGGGCGCAAGATCTGAACCGCCGGCCGCCGATCCGATGGGATCAAGGCGCGATCCCACCGACCGTCGGTCCCGGCTCGCTCGGGCGCGTCGGCATGGCGACGCAACGGCCGCGGCGGATCGCGACGCAAACGCCGTCGACGCATGAAGCGTCGACGAATTCCTTCGCCCCCGCCGGTCGCCGCGAGTAGAGCAGAACGTTGAAAGCCGGCATGGTTTTTCGCAACAACCGCTCGTCGTTCTCCGGCCAGTAAGTGGGGACGCGGTGGTGAAAATGGGCGTAGCCGGCGCTTTGGGTCCAATGCAGACCGAAAACGCCGACGCCGCAGACGGAAGGCAGCCGAGCGATGAAATCGGCGTCGCGCAACGCCGCGCGGCCGCGGGTCCAAAGCTCCCGGTAGGCGGGGCTCGTCGATTCTCCGAGGCTGACCAGCACGGGAAAGCCGAGCGCCATCGCGCTGCACGCCAAGCCGCTCCATCGCGCCCCCGGCCGCTGCCGAGCGAGCGCCTCGATCGCCCAAGCCGTCAACTGCGCCAGACCGAGGCCCGACGATAGGATCAGCAGCAGGATCGCGGGATAGACGAAGCGATATTCCTTGTGGCCGATCAGCGAGTGCGAGGCCAGGATCACGACCGCTGCGACGACAAGATGCGGCAGGCGGCGCGCCCCGATCAGCGCGAGGAGGAGGACGGCCGCGACGCCGCCCGCTCCCCAGTAACCCATCAGCATGTCGCCATAGCCGTGCCAGGGCGCGACGCCATTGGCCGCGGCGGCGCCGTCGACGACATTCACCGCGAAATTTCGCCAGGTCGACGCGAACGGCGAACCCCAGGTCGCGGCGTCGAGCGCGCCACTCGCGAGGACGGCGATCGCCGCCCCGCCGATCAGCGGCGGCAGGCGGCGGCGATAGGCGACGCCGCTCGGCCACGCCGCGATCGCGAGAATCGCCGGCGCCAACTGGATGCGCGTCATCGCAGCGAGGCCGATGAGAAGCCCGCCGAGGACGAGGCGGAGCCGCCCGGGCGCCGCGTCGCCCGGCTCGGCGAGATAGAGGCCGACGACCAGCAGATGCGCCGCGACCGCCTCGCTGAGCGTGCGCGGGCCGAAATAGACGGCGTCGATGGAAACCGCCGCCGCGAGCCCCGCGACCGCCATTCCCGTCAGACCGAAGAAACGGCGCCCCCAGAGCGCGCCGCACAACGCCGCGGCGGTCGAAAGCATGGCCAGGATTGCGCCGACGAATGGGATGTAGATCTGCGGCCCTTCGCCGAACGGCCGCGACAATTCGATCAGGCCGGCGAGCGCGCCGGGCAGCATCCAGCTTCGCGATCCATATTCGAATTCCCAGGGAACCACGCCGTAGCCGAACGCCAGCCGATGCGCCTGTTCGATCGTCTGAAAGATTTCGTCGGGATAATCGATGCTCGGGAGCGCGAAAACCGGCAGCAATCGAAGCGCAAAGGCGATGAGCGCGAGCGACGCCAACGCCATTCGAGTTTTGCAATCCCAACGGTCGTCTTGCGGCGCGGCAGGCTCCGATCGCACGCGCATCCCCCTACGCGGCGGCGGAACACTCGCGCGGCCGCCGCGGCGAACTAGGCCTCATCCGGCGGGCGCCGGTCAAGGCTCGAACGCCGGACTTCGCCGCCGACCGCGGATTATCGACATCGCGCGGCGAGCGCTGGCCTTGATCGGGCCTTGAGGCGCCCGAAAGGGCGCGGCGCAACCGGTAAGGTCACGGAAAGGTTGCGCGCGCTTAATCGGCCGCATGGACTTTTTCGCCCCGATCCGCTAAGCCGAGGTCGACGAGCTGAGGAAGCGATGACGTTGAATTATCGGCGAAAGTGGTTGTTGGCGTTGAGCTTCGCCGTCGCGGCGGGCGCGTTTGTCGCGGGGTGCGAGGACGCGCTCGAGCCGGGGTCCGAGCGGTCGTTGCGGCCGATCCCCGGCGACACGCTGGCGCTGATGGACAAGATCGGGACGACGCCCTCCGCGCCGGTCCTCATCCGCACCTACAAGCAGGAAGCCGAGTTCGAAATCTGGAAGATGAACTCGGACGGTCAGTACGCGCTGCTGAAGACCTATCCGATGTGCCGCTGGTCGGGCCAGCTCGGCCCCAAGACCCACGAGGGCGACCGGCAGGTGCCCGAGGGGTTCTACGCCATCACGCCCGGGCAGATGAACCCCAACTCGAACTATTATCTTTCCTTCAACGTCGGCTATCCCAACGCCTACGATCGCGCCTTCGGACGCACCGGCGGCGCCATCATGGTGCACGGCGCCTGCTCCTCGGCGGGATGTTTCTCGATGACCGACGCGCAGATCGGCGAAATCTACGCCATCGCGCGCGAGGCGTTCAACGGCGGCGAGCGCGCGATCCAGATGCAGTCCTATCCCTTCAGAATGACCGCCGAAAACCTCGCCAAGCATCGGCTCGACCCCAATATCGATTTTTGGATGCAGTTGAAGAACGGGGCCGATCACTTCGAGGTGACGAAGAACGAGCCTTCGGTGCTGGTGTGCGGCAAACGCTATGTCTTCGGCGCCGAAGCGCAGGACGACGTCGACGCCAACCGGCCCTGCCCGGCGCTGCAAACCGACGAACAGGTCGAGGCCGACGTCGCGGCCAAGGAAGCGGCCGACCAAGCCGCAGTCGCCGCGCTCGTCGCCAAGGGCGTCAAGCCGGTCCGCATCGTCTATCAGGACGGCGGACAGAACGCCGCCTTCGCCGGACGCGACGACGTCAGCGATCCCGACGCGCTGGCGATCGGGCCGACCGAGGTCGCGCTCGACCCGTCGGGCAAGCCCATTCCCGCGGCGGTGAAGGTCGTCAACGCCGCGCCGCCGGCGCCCGATGCGACGGCCGCCGCGATGACGACGGTCCCGGCCGCCGCCCCCTCGCCGTTCGCCTTCGTCGGCGGCGTCGCCGACAGCGGGCAGAACATGGTCAAGAAGTGGTTCGGCATGGGCGCCGACAGCCCGGCGATTCGCGTTTTCGAACCGGAGCAGCCGATTCCCTCCGACGTGCCGCTGCCGCCCAAGCGCAGCGCCGCGCTCGCCGCGCCCGGCCCGCAGGCCTCCGCCGACGTGCGCGTCGCCGCCCTCCGCGCGCCGGTCAAGCCGGCGCCCGACGCCGGCCCGGCGTCCTCGACGCCGTAGCGACGCGCCGCGGCGTAGCCCATTGACGAACGCCTATCCGGGCAAGACAGACACCCATTCCTATAGAGCGGTCGGCGCACGGCGCCGACGCCGCTTGATCGGCGATACGTGACCCGACGTGGCCGAGAGCAGGCTGGCAGTTTTCAAGGGAGAGGAAGAGAAAGCGGACATTCGGCAGCAGTAGGTTGCCCGTCGACACGATTACTTCGCCACTGACCTGATGATCCCCGGCGCCATCTCGGGCGCCCTTGCGGCTGCCCCTTTCGGAAGCAATTTCTTAAAGTTATTCAAAATTACAGTGCTGACTTCGGCGATCGGCACCGGCCGTCCGAACAAAAATCCCTGCACCTGATCGGCGTCGGTCCCGCCAAGGAATGCCGCCTGTTTGGCGGTCTCGACCCCTTCGACAATTACCCGCATGCCGAGTTCACGCGCCAGCGCGATGATGGTCTTCACCACGGTTTCGGCGTGCCTGTCCGAGGAGTCCAAGCCCTGCATAAAGCTGCGGTCGATCTTGATCTTGTCGAAAGGGAAGCGCCAGAGATAACTTAGACTCGAATATCCGGTCCCAAAATCGTCCATCACGATCGCAACGCCCATCGCCTTGAGCGTCTGCAACTCGGTCATAATGGCCGCGGAATTACTGAGCAACAAGCTCTCGGTTATCTCCAGCTCAAGCCGATGCGCCGCCAGACCGGATTCCCTGAGCGCGCTCGCGACGATGTCGCCGATGTCGCCCGCTTCGAATTGCGCTGGCGACAAGTTGACCGCGATCACCAGGGGCTCGGGCCATGTCGCGGCGGCTTGGCAGGCATTGTGCAATACCCATGCGCCGATTTCGCCGATTATCCGCATGTCCTCCGCGACGGGAATGAAAGCCGTCGGCGGGATCAAAGTCCCATCGTCGGCGGGCAGGCGTATCAACGCCTCGAAGCCGACGAGGCGTTCGCTGGATAATTCGAACAGCGGTTGGTAGTGCAAAATGAAGCGTTCATGGACAACGGCGTTGCGGAGGGTCTTTTCGAGCGTCATGCGGGCCTGCAAGGCGGCCTCCATCTCCGGCAGGAAGAACTGGATGCGATTGCCGCCGTCAGCTTTGCTTTTGTCGAGCGCCAAGTCGGCGCTCTTGAGAAGCCGATCCGGATTGGCGCCGTCCATCGGCCCCAACGCCACGCCGATGCTGACCGTCGCGATAATTTCGCGCTCCTGGAATTTTATCGGCGCGATCACCGCGTCTTTCAGGAGGCGGGCAAAATTCTCCGCCTGGCGCTTGCCGCTCACCCTGGCCTGGACAACGACGAACTCGTCGCCGCCGAGCCGGGCCAAGACATCGTCGCCCCCGGTTAGGGTGCGCAGCCGTTCGGCGACCGTCTTGAGCAGGAAATCGCCGCCCTCGTGGCCGAAGCTGTCGTTGATTTCCTTGAAATGATCGAGATCGACGAAGTGAATCGCCACGCAACCGCCGCGCCTCGGCAGCGCGGCGAGCGCGTCGCCGAGTTTTTCAACGAATTGGGCGCGGTTAGCGACGCCGGTCAGCATGTCGTGATGCGCGAGGAAACGGACGCGCTGTTCGGCTTGCTGTTTTTCTTTGGTGCGCCGCCGCCAAGCGATGGTCGGCACGCCGACCGCGCCGCTGATAAGCAGGCACAAGGCGAGAGTCGCGAGCAGAAAGGCTTGGCGGAAGCGATCATTCTGCTCGCTCAAGTCGACATAGGCCGCCACGATCGCTTGCGGACGCCCGTCGGCCATAACGGGCAAGAAGGCCTCGGAATAGTTTTTCGGGCGGACCGGAGGGACGCCCTCCTGCACCGAGATGATGGGCCGACCCAATTCGGCGGCGCGCGCGGCGGTGGCGCTGTACTCGGCGCCGCGAACGCTGGAAATCTTCGAACCGTCGGAAGTGAGCTGAACGTAGCCGTGCAAATCGATGATTTCAAAACCGAAGATATAACGTATCTGCTGCGTGCGGATGAGAAACGCCATGCTCTCTGCGGACGGCGGCTGTCCCTCGGCGATCTCCCCGATATCGGTGACGTTTTCGGCCACGTACTTCGCCCAGCTCTCCGCCGCTCCGGTCGCATCCCAGTAAAGCAAGTACTCGACAGTCGATTTAAGCACCGCGGCGACGCCGAGGCCCAATAGGACCACGACGAAGCCGACGAGCGTCGCTTTCCTGAGGATTGGGCTGGTGAGCGGGTTGAACATCTTGACCTCGGCCCGCCGATTTAATAGAGTTGCGACTAATATATTGTGAATGAATTTGCCGGGGCGGTTTCATTTGCGGGCGTGGTCAAGGCGCGACTAACAATATCGGCTGGATGCGAGGAAAGGCGGTGCGCGGGAGCTTAAGAAGCTCGATCGAGCGCGACAGGTCCACGCCGACGGCGAATTGGAATGGATTGCTTGGCGTAACAAAGTTTTTGGTCGCCTGGCGCAAAAGAGTTCGCCGCGCGTGCGCCGCGAATTTTTCAACTGACGATGAGAGGCCGGCCATGAGACTGTCGGCGTTGACAATCGTTTCCGCGATCGCGGGGGTGGTCGCGAGCGCCATCGCGGCGCACGGCCAAACGCCGCAGCCGATCAGGATCGGCTATGCGATCTCGCTCAGCGGGCCGGACGCCCCGGGAGCGGGCATCACGGTCCTGCCCAATTACCGCCTTTGGGTCAAAGAGGTGAATGCCGCCGGCGGCATTATGCTCAGCAGCATCGGCAAGCGGGCGCCGATCGAGGTCATCGAGTACGATGATCACAGCAACGTCGACGACGCCAAAGCGGCGGTCGAGCGGTTGATCACGCGGGACAAGGTCGATTTTATTCTTGCGCCTTGGGGCACCGGAACGAACCTCGCCGTCGGGCCGCAGTTCAACCGCGCCGGATATCCCCAGCTGGCGACGACGGCATGGCCTCCGGAATCGTCAAATCTCTGGCCGAACAGTTTCTGGTTTCTGGGCACGCCGGCTGCGGCCGCGCAGGGACTTGTCGGCGTTATCTCCAAGCTGCGGTCCGAGGGCAAGGTCGGCAATACCGTCGCCATTCTCGACGTGGCCGAGCAGTTCGGCATCGGGCTGGCTCAGGTGGCGCGCAAGGCTTTCAAACAGGGTGGTTTTGAGCTCGTTTACGATCGCGCCTATCCGGTCGAAACGCAGAACATGAGGGAGATCGTCAACGAGGTGAAGCGTCTCAACCCCGATACGTTCGTCGCCTTCAGTTACCCCCCCGACACGATCATGATCACCGAGCAGGCGATCCTATCGAACTTCAACCCCAGGGTTTTCTATACCGCCGTCGGGACGGCTTTCCCGCTCTACAAACAATCCTTCGGCGCGAATGTGGAAGGCGTGATGGGGATAGGCGGTTGGAATGCGGACGCTGCGGCGAGCAAGGACTACTTCAAACGCCACACGGCGATGACCGGCCAAGAACCGGATCGTTGGGCGAGTCCCGTCACGTATGCGTCTCTGCAAATGCTCCAGCAGGCGATCGAACGCGTCGGCAAGATCGATCGCGCGGCGGTGATCAAGGAATTGCAGACGGGGACGTTCGAGACAATCCTGGGCCCGGTCAAGCTGGAGGACAACCTTTACAGGGAGAACTGGTGGGTCGGCCAGTGGCAGAACGGCGAGTTTCACGGGATTGCGCCTGCAACTCTGCCTGGCGCTAGGGAGGTCACCTTCCCGAAGCCCGCGTGGCATACAGACTGATAAGTCGCTTCAAGACCAGCGCCAAAGCGCCTCGCTCCGTGCAATGAACGGCGGCTTCTGCCGCCCGCCAAGGCGGAAATGACGCCTTTTCGCCGATGAAAGCGCCTCGCCGGGACGGCGTTCGTGTTCGAGAAGCGCCGCCTTTGCCGGGACCGGCTGCAATGGGCGGATTGCCGAGGCCAAATGAGGCGTCAGGCCGGCTCCATATGTACTGGGTGTGCGTCTTGACCGGATAGGCGCCCATTGACGAACGCTATGAGATTGGCGGCCGACGTGACGACGCCGGCGCTCGAGAATGGCGGAACTGCGTCAATTTGGCGAGCCGCCACGGAAGATTGGCCCATCTTTCGGACACGCCGAATCGGGACGAATGTCCCGCAGACGTTCATGCGCTCGAGGAGAAACGTCTTCAGCGCTGACCATAAGTTCACGAGTTAAAAGCGTTTTTTCTCTTCGCGCTGGTTACCGGGCGCTTAACGCGTCGCCAACGTGAAGCCGTCCTGGCCCGTTGTTTGCGGCGCAACCCTGCGGGTTATCCATTGCGCCAATGGGGGATTCGCATGGAGGAACGACGCAAGGCTCACAGGGACCGCACCTGCCTTTGCGGTCAGGCCGCCTTCAACGACCAGCGCTCCACCGCCGACTGCTTGGTGCGGAACTTGTCTCGAGGCGGCGCGAAGATCGCTTTCTCCGGCCCGATGACGGCGCCGAACGAATTCGACTTCACCATTTTCCAGAAGGGCGACAGTCGTCGCGCTCGCATCGTGTGGCGGCGGGAGACGGAGGCCGGCGTCTTGTTTCTGCCGTCCGACGACGGCTCGGTCGTCTCGCTGGCGACCGCGCAAGAAATCAGAAGACTTCAATCGGAGCGCGACGCCCTCGCCAGACGCGTCGCTCGGCTCAGCAAACCGACATGCTGAAGACGGCGATCTCCCTGACAATCAATCGTCTCTTCGTCGTGGCGGCGATCGCGCTCGTCATGAACGCCTATTTCCAAACCCATTGTGGGATCGGAACTTCTTACGTCGCGCAATTCAATCGGTGGGTCGGAGTCGACGAACTGCTTCGCGCGCTCGATCACAATCACTGACGAATGCGCCGAACGACGACTTCCGTGCGTCGTTGGCGCTGCCGCTCTCTCGGCCAAGGCCTAAGGGCCATCCGGCGCCACGATTGGGAGCCGAACGGCCGCGTTCGCCGGCTCGGCGACGCCGATCCGATTGTCCCGCCCCGGCCCCAGCGCCTTCTCCATCGCCAGATAAGTCGGCTCGGCTCAACCGAGATGGCCGCCTTGGCGAACGACGGCGAAGCCGCGGCCGGCGAATAGGCGGCGGTTGTCGGAGAGCGCGAGGCGCATCGCTCATGGCGTTTCGCCGATCCCCGTCCAGTCGAGCACGATCTTGCCGCACTCGCCGCGCCGCATGGTTTCAAAACCGGCGAGAAATTCATCCGCCGGCAGGCGGTGGGTGACGACCTTGCGCACGTCGAGGCCGCTCTGCAGCATCGCAATCATCTTGTGCCAGGTCTCGAACATTTCGCGCCCATAGATCCCCTTGATGGAAAGCTGCTTGAAGATGACCTTGTTCCAGTCGACCGGGGTCGGCTTGGACGGCAGGCCGAGCAGCGCGAGGCGGCCGCCGGTGACGACCGAATCGAAAAGCTGATCGAAGGCGGCCGGCGCGCCGCTCATCTCGAGGCCGACGTCGAAGCCCTCCGTCATCTTCAGCGCGCCCATGACCGCGCGCAGGTCCTGGCGCGACACGTCGACAGGCGTGACGTCGGCGACTTCGGCGG
>JBEKBD010000049.1:0-19694 GCA_050015575.1 Roseiarcus sp.
AAAACGATGTCGGCGCCGAGCGCTTCGGCGGCAGAGACCAATCTCGCGCCCGCCGCGGCATAGTCGGCGTCGAGAATTCCGGCGTTGAGGCCGGCGCCGCGTTCGACCGCCGCCTCGGCGCCGAGGGCGAGGAATTTCTTCACCGTTTCCGCGCTCGCCGCGACGCGCGTCTCGTGCGGCTCGGTTTCCGCGACGACCCCAATCAACATCATGTCATCCCCAGACGCTTTGCGGTCGCCTCGATCCCGACGCGAACCCGATGATCCCAGCTAGAAAGCGTCGCCGGCGCGCCCGCACGGCGAGACACGGCGCCGATCTACTGTATCGGCCGTCTCGCCGCAATAGCGGATTGATGGGGTGCGGCGATCCGCGCGTCGGGGACGCCCGATCGCACGGGTTCGCCGAAGGGCGTAAAGGTCAGATTCTGACGGCGGATTCGAGGGCGCGCTCGAGCGCCTTTTCGCGCCCCTCGAGCGACTCGTATTTCAGCAATTCGGCCTGCGCCTCTTGCTCGGCCGCCTTGGCTTCCTCGATTTGGGCCGTCAGTTCGCCGATCGATCGCTTGAGGTTGTCGCGGCGCGCGATCGCGGCGCGCGCGTAGGTCGGGTAGGCGAAATGACCGGGGTCGCTGATCCCCGAGCGCCTTTCTTCATTGACGATCTCGCGATCGAGGTCGCCCGCCATGCGCGTGAACTCGGCGACCATGGTCTCGATCTGCCGAACGCGCCGGCGCTTTTCCTCGGCCTGGAAGCGCTTGAGGCGAATGAGCGTGTCTCGCGATTTCATCGTTACGCACTCCACACAAGATCCAAGCACGCCCGAGCGGAAGCCGCCGCCCGACGCCGGTTCGCCACGAGACGAATGCGAAGATGGCGCCGGAAGGTTGCTCTTTTGTTACCCGGCCGCGGGATTTGCCGAAATCGCGCGTCGGCGCAGAGAAAATGTGAGACGAGAGCGGCCGCGTTAGCGGTTCGTTTACTCCCATCATTAACAATCCTTAGCGAGAGGTCACCGCCGGAAGCCGTCGCGCGACGCGCGGCCCCGCCCGGAGGCGTGCGCGGCGCGGCGGAGATCGTCGAGTCAATAGAGTCGGCTACAACAAAAAGTTAAAGTATTACATTAACATCGGACGCTCTGAATCATGCAGTTGAATCAATAAGTTCCGTCTCTGGCGGAAATATTTCTGGAAGGGGATTGGCGAGTGAATCATAATTTGTTAACCAAAGACGTTCAGTCTGCGTGTCGAATCGGCCGGGCTCGCGTCCCGGCTGCGCGCCGGCTTCCATGCGGCGCGAATGCGGCGGGGATCACCGCGGTCGCGTGCATCGGGGCGAGGGTGGGGATTTAACATGCGGATTCTTTTGATCGAGGACGACAGCGCGACGGCGCAGAGCATCGAACTGATGCTCAAGTCCGAGAATTTCAACGTCTACGTCACCGACCTCGGCGAAGAGGGCATCGATCTCGGCAAGCTCTATGATTACGACATCATTCTGCTCGACCTCAATTTGCCCGACATGTCGGGTTACGAGGTGCTGCGGTCGCTGCGCGTCACCAAGATCAAGACGCCGATTCTCATTCTCTCCGGCATGGCGGGCATCGAGGACAAGGTGAAGGGCCTCGGCCACGGCGCCGACGACTATCTGACCAAGCCGTTCCACAAGGACGAACTCATCGCGCGCATCCACGCGATCGTGCGCCGCTCGAAGGGCCACGCCCAGTCGGTGATCATCACCGGCGATCTCATCGTCAATCTCGACCAGAAGACCGTCGAGGTCGACGGCGCCCGCGTGCATCTGACGGGCAAGGAATACCAGATGCTCGAGCTGCTCTCGCTGCGCAAGGGCACGACGCTGACCAAGGAAATGTTCCTCAACCACCTCTACGGCGGCATGGACGAGCCGGAACTGAAGATCATCGACGTGTTCATCTGCAAGCTGCGCAAGAAGCTGGCGATGGCCTCCAACGGCCGCAACTACATCGAGACGGTGTGGGGCCGCGGCTACGTGCTGCGCGAGCCCTCGCCCGCCGAGCAGCGCATCACCGCCTGAGGCGGCGTCGCGGCAAACGCAAAACACCCCGCGGGAACAAACGGCGGATCGGTCGATGGCCGAGCGCCGTTCATTCGCGCCGGCGGCGGCGCAGACGAGAGGGCGCCGTCGAAGGCGCACGACGCAGCGCGCGCCCGAACAGGGGCTATGCGCCGACTCGCGAAAGTGCTACATGTAACGCTCGGTCCGTTAACTGGGTTAAGGTCCATGCCGTCTTCGACCGCCGCACGCGTCCGCAAGCGTCGTGCCGCGCTCCGTCAAGCGGGGCTGCGGCCCGTGCAAATCTGGGTTCCCGACACGCGGCGCCCGGGCTTTGCCGAGGAATGCCGCCGACAGTCCCGTCTCGCCGCCGAGGCCGACTTGGCCGACTCGGACTTGGGCGAATTCCTGAATGCCGCCTTGGCGGACGTCGACAGCTGGCGCGGACCGTAAGTGAGACGCGGGGACTTCGTCACTGTCGCCTTGCAAGGCGACTTCGGCAAGCCGCGGCCGGCGCTGGTTATCCAGGCCGATCCCTTCGCCGAACACGCGACGGTCACGGTGCTGCTGGTGTCGAGCGCGCTCGTCGAAGCGCCGCTGCTGCGCGTTACCGTGGCGCCTGACGCGGCCAACGGTCTGCGCCAACCCTCGCAGATCATGATCGACAAGGCGATGACGGTGATGCGGGCGAAGATCGGCGAGGCCTTCGGCCGATTGGAGGCCGACGCGATGCTCGAAGTCGAGCGGCGGCTGGCGGTGTTCTTGGGGATCGCGAAGTAGGGAAGGGCGGGGCGCACGCTGGAGGCGACGCCAGACGCGCCGCTCGACGAGTTCAGCCGAGCGATCGCGGCTTATGACGCCGGGAGCGAGACCTCGTGAGTTTCGGCGCTCCTCGCGCGGGCGTCGTCGTTCGCTTGCCGCGCCTCCGGGCGAGCGCTCGCGCCGCGCCCGCCCGCCATGGTAGGCTTGGTCGCGAGCGTGGGAGGGAGCCGATCATGAGAGGCAATATCGCGATCGTCAGAGAGGCTTTGTCGAGGCTTCCCAACGTGTCTCGGACCTGGTTCGAGTGGAGCTGGGAAGACGCGATGTGGGTCAAGACGTTGGTGATCGAAGTCGAATTCGACACCAACCCGAACTCGGAGAGGTTCAACCAGTCGGTATTGGACGCGATCGAGAACACCGTGATCGGCGTCTTGACCGACGACACCACGTTGATCGTCAGTTACCTGAAAGTGGTGCCAAAGGCGGCGCACTGAGGCCGCGGGGCCCCGAAGGCGAGAACCGCCCCGCCGACGCGAACGCTCCCGCGCCATGGCGATCTTGCGGATTGCGACGGACGAGGAAACGGAGACGCAACCGTGATTGACCGGCGCTCGCGGCGCCCCCGCGTTCCATGCTATGCTGACGCCAAGCATCGGAGCGACGGACATGGCGTTTTCTCACCCTCTGGCTCGCGGCGCCAAAGTTTGGGCCGAAAAGACTCTTGATGGCGAAGACCGTCGAGTGCTCGTCGTCGTCACGACGATCGCGTTAGACCCCGGGGCCAAGGGGTTTAAGAAGCGCTTGGTCGAAAATCTATCCCGCGCCGCGCAGGAATATCTCGCCGCTTCGCCGGAAGCGGCAGGCTTTGTTCTTATCAATCGAATGCGCGATTGGGTCGCCAAGAGCTCCTGAAGGCGGGCGCCGCCCCGCCGACGCGAACGCCCGCGCCGCGGCGATCATGCGGATGGGGACGGGCGAGGAAACTGAGAGGCTACCCCTCTACCGGTAGTGTCTCAGTTTGGAAAAATCATCTGACAATAAGGGATTGACTGGCCTCGCGCGCCTGCCGACGATGGCGGCTCGCGCCATACGCGCGGTTGCGACTTTTTGTGCTCGCCGCTTTCGAATCATGCTATCATGCTTGCTAACGGCATTGGTAGGGGCGGCCGAGAGGCTCGCGTGGAGGATTGACGATGCCGAGAGGACCGCAGGGCCAGAAGCGGCCGGCCGACGTGATCGGAGCCGCGATCATGGTCGCCAAAATTGCGACCGGCGAGATCGAAGAGACATTGAAGACGCCATCGGGCAAGGTCCGGTCTGGGAAGGCCGGGGGAAAGGCGCGCGCGGAAAAACTGACGAAGGAAGAGCGCTCGACAATTGCGAAGAGGGCGGCTGGCGCGAGGTGGCGATGAAATTGCCGTTCCCATACCAGCCATTGGTGGGATTTCGGTCGGAAAAGGCTGCGCAGGTTGCTGCCTTGTTTTTGAAGAAATCAGGACGCCATCTTGAGAAGATGGCCTTAATTAAGCTCATATATCTGGCCGAACGAGAAAGTATTCGCCAGAGAAATAGACCGATAATATATGATGAATACTATTCGTTAAAAGATGGACCAATTTGCTCTAACGCTCTGAATGCCATAAACGGGAAAATAGATCAAGATATATGGAGAAACTATCTTGAACTCCAGGGCGACAGAGATGTTTTCGTGGCTCCGAACTGTCCGGACGATTTCGATGAGATAAGCATATCGGATTCAAGGATTTTGGAATCTGTGTTTGCTGAATTTGGTGGTATGTCGTCGGCGCAATTGCGCGCATGGACGCATAAGCCCGCAAACTGTCCAGAGTATTCAGACGTCAATGGGGTCGGACGCATACCTATCTCGGTTGAAGACATAGTTCGCGCGGTAGGCACTGCCCATCCCCGAGATATCGCGAAGGGGATTCATGGGTATCGGACTCTAGAGAGAGTATTGCCGAGGAAATAGAAATCTTTGATACAACAAGGCGACGCAATCTGGTATCCGGGCACAGGCCCAGATCACAGCCCTGGTTCTGGGCACTATTGTGTTGTTGTAAAAGTTGACGAAGAAAACGATGACCTATACTCAGTTCCAATAAGCTCAGAAATGCTGAATTTTGACGAAACATGTATTATAAATCCTGGTGAGGGATGCGCTTATATTAAGGTGAAAAGTTTTGCGGCGTATTTTCACGCGAAGAAATCCTCTCTAAAGGGTGTTAAAGCTCAGATAACCTCACGGCGAATTTCCATTGTTGGCCATATACCGCCATCGGTCTTTAGACGCGTCATGGAGGGAATCACTAGGTCAGAAGATACTGAGCCTGGATTCAAAAAGGCGTTTATGCCACGGCCGCCTTCCCGAAGAATATTGGAAGCAAAATGAAAAAAGTTCTTGCTATTTATCGTAGCAAGGAGTATGTTCATTTTCATGAACAAGCTCCCGCTCGAAACCCGCGCGCAAATCCTGAACCTCTTGGTCGAGGGTTCGTCGCTCCGCTCAATCGCTCGCATCGTCGACGTGTCGATCAACACCGTCACGAAGTTGCTTGTGGACGCCGGTACAGTCTGCGCCGCCTACCACGATCAAAACGTGCGCGGGCTGCAAACGCGCCGGCTGCAATGCGATGAGATTTGGTCGTTTTGCTATGCCAAACAGGCGAACGTTGCGACGGCGAAAGCGGCGCCTGAGAACGCCGGCGACGTTTGGACTTGGACGGCCTTCGATGCTGAAAGCAAGATGATCGTTTCGTGGCAGGTCGGCAATCGCGACGCCGTGTCGGCGTTCCTGCTTATGGAGGACGTTCAGGACCGCGTGAAGGGTCGGATGCAGATCACGACCGACGGCCACAACGCCTACATTTCCGCCGTCGAGGGCGTCTTCGGCGACGACACGGATTACGCCATGCTTGTTAAGCTGTACGGCGAGCCGGCGGCCGGGGCCGAGCACCGCTACAGCCCGTCGACATGCACCGGCGCAATCAAGAAACCAATCAAGGGGCGCCCGGACGAAGAGCACATTTCAACATCGTATGTTGAGCGTCAAAACCTCAATATGCGGATGGGCATGCGCCGGTTTACGCGGTTGACGAACGCCTTTTCAAAGAAGGTCGAAAACCACTGCCACGCACTCGCGCTCTATTTTGTCTATTACAATTTCGTGCGCATTCACAAGACGCTGCGCACGTCGCCGGCGATGGCCGCGGGTGTCTCAGATCGCCTTTGGGACGTTAAGAACATTGCGCGATTAATCGAACAATTCGAAGAGCGCAAACAGGCGGCGAAAAACCCCCGCCGCGAATGACGAGCAACCTTGCCAACGGTATCCTGGTACCGTATACTGGCGGTATCAGGATACCTCACTCGGCCTGTCTATTTGGAGGACGATAATGCGCAAGTGGATCATGAAGGTCGTCGCTTGGATGCTAGGGTTTGACGACCCATTTAGCAACGCGCCAGTTGCTAGGCCCAATGGGACCTAACAACTAATCGCCAGCGTATCGCGCCTTGCGCTTGAGTATGTTGATGATGATTTTGCGGCGGTATGTTCTTTTCACGAACAAACGTCGCGCTGAGTCCGCACCCTTCGCAGCGATAGATTCCAGAATAGGGCGTAGGATTGTTAGGGTAGTGGATTGCGTCGAACTCGGCGCCATTATCCTGCACAAGAAATTGCGAATATTTGTACCAAGCCATGTTTTTCTGCCTTTGCGGATAAGTTGGCCCTGGCCGTTCCCGGCCGGGGCGAATCACTTACTCAGGGAATCGCTTCCCGTTCACGATCTCGGAAACGCGGCCTTGGTTGATTCGATAGTGCGCGGCGATGTCGTGTTGCATCATCCCGAGGCCATAAAGCTCGCGGATGTGCTGCGCCATTTCGAGCGTCACCGGGGGCGAGCGCCGGCGCCGCGGAAATGGGATGATGCGTTTCGATTCCTTGTCAAACATACGGGTTTCCTAAGGAAATCCGCAGTTCGAGCTTGACGCGAGTCTCGTAATTTGAGACAGTCAACGGTGTAAGAGTCGCGACTGTTTTTGCGGGTTCGTATCAGACCGAACTGCGGAACAGGGACATCGATCGGGGCTGGCCAGCACTGGTAATGTTGGCTGGCCCCTTTCGCATCGAGCGCGGGATTGCACTCGACAATCAAATCTCCGCCGAGTCGGCGCTTGAGCGCAAGGGATAATTTGATTATCCCCGTAATCCCCCATCCGTTCTATGTCCTTGAAAAGTGACGACTCGATAGCAAGCAAAAAGTTCAAAATTCAAACTGAGACACTACCCCTCTACCCGCCGCTCTTGACTCCCGCCCCATTTGCGTCCAAAACTAGAACAAAGAGCGAACATAGCGAGTGTGGATCGGATGTCGCGCGGCGGCAGGGCTGAAGAGATGGCGCGTTTGCGGCGCGCCGTCGAGAAAATCGAGGCTCGTTCGGGGCCGGCGGAGGCGCGCGCGGCGCCGAGGCTGTCGCTGACCCCGGCGCTCGATCGCGCGCTCGGCGGCGGGCTGGCGAGCGACGCGCTGCACGAGATCGCGCCGGCGAGCCCCGGCGACGGCGCGGCGGCGATGGGCTTCGCGCTGGCGCTCGTCGCGCGCTTCATGGCCGCGCGCGACGCGGCGGGGCTGGTCGTCGCCGAGGATTTCGCGTTGCGCGAGACGGGCGCGCTCTACGGGCCGGGGCTCGTCGCCCATGGGCTGGAGCTCGGCCGGCTCGTCTTCGTGCGCGCGCCCGACGCGCCGGCTTTGTTCCAGGCGATGGAGGAGGCTCTGCGGAGCGGCGCGTCGGCGGTCGTCGTCGGCGAAGCGTGGAGCCTCGAGGGCTACGATCTTTCCGTTTCGCGCCGCCTGCTGCTCGCCGCGCGCGCCGGGGCGACGCCGGCGCTGCTCATTCACGCGAGCGCCTATGGCGCGGCGGAAAAACTCTCCAGCGCCGCCGAGACGCGCTTCGCCATCGCCGCCGCGCCGAGCGCGCGCCTGGCCTCCGCGGGCGGCGGGCGCGCCCTTCCCGGGCCGCCCGCCTTCGCCGCGCGGCTCGTCAAGGCGCGCCTGACGTCGGCTCAGGGGCCGCAAAGCCTCGACGCGACGAAAATCTTCCGCCTGACCTGGCGAAGCGAGGACCAGCGATTTGACGAACCAACGCTTTCTCTCCCTGTGGCTGCCGCGTCTGGCGACCGACCGCGCGCACAAACTGCGCGGTGAGGCGGCGCCTCCCCCGGCTCCTCGCCCTGCCTCTCCCCGCAAGCGGGGAGAGGAGCGCACGGCGCCGTTCTTCCCCTCTCCCCGCGTTTTCGCGGGGAGAGGCAGGGTGAGGGGCGCGGGTGATTGGCCGCCGCCCCTCGTCGTCGTCGCCAAGATCAAAAACGCGCAGCGTCTCGTCGGCGTCGATGCGCGCGCCGCGCGGCTCGGCCTCGCGCCGGGCCTGACGCTCGCCGACGCGCGGGCGCGCCATCCCGCCCTCGTGGCGGTCGAGGCCGACCCTGAAGCGGAAGCGAAGCTCCTCGAGCGCCTCGCCGACTTCTGCGCCCGCTTCACGCCGCTCGTCGCGCTCGACGGGCGCGATGGGCTGATGCTCGACGTCTCCGGCGTCGCGCATCTCTTCGGCGGCGAGGCGGGGCTGATGGCGGAGGTCGAGGCGCGCCTGACCCGCTTGGGGGCGACGGTCGCGCTCGGCCTCGCGGATACGCCGCGCGCCGCTTCGGCGCTGGCGCGCTATTCGCGCGCGCGCGTCGCGCCCGCCGGCCTTTGCGGCTCGGCCTTCGCCAAGCTCTATTACGACATGCCGGTCGCCGCGCTGGGGCTCGACGATCAGACGAGCGCCGACATGGCGCGCGCCGGGCTTCGCCGCATCGGCGATCTCGCGCTGAGGCCGCGCGCGCCGATCGCGGCGCGTTTCGGCGCCGAGACGATCGCGCGGCTCGACGCGCTGAAAGGCCTCAACCGCGAGGCGATCTCGCCGCGTTTCGCCGCGCCCGACTTTTGCGTCGAACGGCGCTTCGCCAGCCCGATCGTCACGAGCGAGGCAGCGATGGCGACGCTCGACCGACTCGCCGACGATCTCGCCCGGCGGCTCGCGCGCCGGGTGAAGGGCGCGCGCCGGCTGGAGCTCGCCCTCTTTCGCGTCGACGGCGACGTGCGCCGCGTTGTCGTGAGTTCCAGCCGGCCGCTCGGCGAGGCGCGCGCGATGGCGCGCTTGTTCGTCGAACGCCTCGCCGGCGGCGCCGAAGAGGAGATCGACGCCGGCTTCGGCGTCGACCTGATGCGCCTTTCCTGTCTCCTCGCCGAGCCGCTGGCGCCGGTGCAGAGCGAATGGCGCCGCGCGCATGAGGTCGAGCGCTCGTCGCGGTTCGCCGATCTGCTGGACGCGTTGAGCGCGCGCTTGGGCGCGCGCCGCGTGACGCGGCGGGAACTCGTCGAGGCCCATATTCCCGAACGGGCCGTCCTCGCCTCGCCGGCGATTCTCGGCGCGGCGCGCGCCGAGCGGGAGGGGAACGCGCCCCTGGCTTGCGCCGCGGCGCCGACGCGGCCGTTGCGTCTGTTCGAGCGGCCCGAGCCGATCGAGGCGCTCGCCGAAGTCCCCGACGGCCCGCCGCTGCGCTTCCGCTGGCGGCGCGTCGTGCACGAAGTGGCGGCGATCGAAGGCCCCGAGCGCATCGCCGCGCCGTGGTGGCGCCGGCCGAACGCGCCGACGCGCGACTATTTCCGCGCCGAGGACGCCTCGGGGCGCCGCTTCTGGCTCTACCGCGAAGGCCTGTGGGGCCGCGAAACGACGCGGGCGAAATGGTTCGTGCACGGGGTGTTCGGGTGACGGCGAGGCGGCGTGCGCTTCCCCTCTCCCCTTGCGGGAGAGGGGTCAGGGGCGAGGGGTCGGCGCGCAAGCGCCTTGTCGCCGCGCGCCTGACGGCGCGACCCCTCATCCGGCCGCGCTTCGCGCGGCCACCTTCTCCCGCAAGGGGAGAAGGGCGTTCCATACTGACGCTAGCGTGAGGTAATCATGCCAACGTTTCATCGCTCCATTGCTCCGCTCGCCAAGGCTCGCGCAAAAACGATGCGCATTCAGGCGACAGACTCCGAGATGGCGCTTTGGCGTCTCTTGCGCGATCGACGGCTCGCTCAAACAAAATGGCGGCGTCAGGTTCCCATCGGCGACTTCATCGTTGATTTCGCCTGCCTTGAACGTCGGGTCATCGTCGAATGCGACGGCTCTCAACACGCCGAAAATCGATACGACGCCACGCGCGACGCATGGCTTCGATCGCAAGGTTTCACGATCGCGCGGTTCTGGAACCACGAAGTTCTGCATGAACGCGCGAGTGTCATAGATACCATACTCGCACAGTGCGGCTTGCCATGGTGACGGCGGCGAACCCTCATCCGGCCGCGCTACGCGCGTCCACCTTCCCCCCGCAAGCGGAGGGAAGGGCGTGATCCGCCTCGCCCCGCGCTTCGCCGAACTCGCGACGACGACGAATTTTTCGTTTCTGCGCGGCGCTTCGCACCCGGAGGAACTGGTGGCGCGCGCGGCGGAGTTGGGCCTTTGCGGCATCGGCGTCGCCGACCGCAACACGCTCGCCGGCGTCGTGCGCGCGCACGTCTACGCGCGCGAGAACAGAAGCGCGATCGGGAGCTTGCGCGTCGTCGCGGGCGCGCGGCTGAGCTTTGTCGACGGCGCGCCCGACGTGCTCGCCTATCCCCAGGATCGCGCCGCCTATGGCCGGCTCTGCCGGCTGCTGACCCAGGGCAATCTGCGCGCCCCGAAGGGCGAGTGCCGCTTGCATTTCGAGGATCTGCTCGAGCATGGCGAGGGCTTGCAGATCGTCGCGATGCCCCCATCGGGCCGGGGCGAGGGCCGTATTCTTTCGCGTCTTCGCCAAGCCTTTCCCGGCCGCCTGTGGATCGGCGCGAGCCTGACCTACGGCGAGGACATGCGCGGCGCGCTGGCCGCGCGCGCGTCGCTGGCGCGCAAGATCGGGGCGCCGCTGATCGCCGTCAACGACGTTCTCATGCATGTTCCCGAGCGGCGCGCGCTCGCCGACGTGCTGACCTGCATCCGCGAAAAGACGACGCTGGAGGCGGCGGGGCGGCTGACCCAAGCCAACGCCGAGCGCCATCTCAAATCCGCCGACGAAATGGCGCGCCTGTTCGCCGAGGCGCCGCAGGCGGTGGAAGAGACGGCCCGCTTCCTCGACGGCCTCGCCTTCAGCCTCGACGAACTCGTCCACGACTATCCCGAAGAATTGCGCGAGGGCTACGCGAGCCCGCAGGCCGCGCTGGAGGCCTTCGCCGAAGCCGGCGCGCGCGCGCGCTATCCCGACGGCGTTCCGACGAGCGTTCGCGCGGCGCTGACGCACGAACTGGAGCTGATCGGCAAGCTCGATTACGCGCCCTATTTCCTCACCGTGCACGACATCGTGCGCTACGCGCGCAGCCGCGGCATTCTCTGCCAGGGGCGCGGCTCGGCGGCCAACTCGACGGTCTGCTACTGCCTCGGGATCACCGAGGTCGATCCGGCGAAGTTCGATCTTCTGTTCGAGCGCTTCGTCTCGCCCGAGCGCAACGAGCCCCCCGACATCGACGTCGACTTCGAGCACGAACGGCGCGAGGAGGTGATCCAGTATATCTACGCGCGCTACGGGCGCGAGCGCGCCGGGCTGGCGGCGGCGGTCATAACCTATCGCACGCGTTCGGCGGTTCGCGAGACGGCCAAGGTCTTCGGCCTTTCCGACGACGTCGTCGTCGCGCTCAACGCCACGGCCTGGGGCCACGGCGCCGAGCCGATCGGCGAGGAGCGCGCGCGCGCGGCTGGCCTCGATCCCGGCGACCCGACGCTCGGGCTGACGCTGAAGCTGGCGGACGAGCTGACGGGCTTTCCCCGCCATCTCACCCAGCACAGCGGCGGCTTCGTGATTGCGCGCGACCGGCTCGACGAGGTCGCGCCGATCATGAACGCGGCGATGGAGGACCGCACCACCATCGAATGGGACAAGGACGATCTCGACGCGCTCGGCATTCTGAAGATCGACGTGCTGGCGCTCGGCATGCTGACCGCGATGGCCAAGAGCTTCGATCTCCTGGACAAACACTATGGCGAGCGGCTGACGCTCGCCTCGATCCCCTCCGAAGAAGCATGCGTCTACGCGATGATCCAGCGCGCCGACACCATCGGCGTCTTCCAGATCGAGAGCCGCGCGCAGATGTCGATGCTGCCGCGCCTCAAGCCGGAGAAATTCTACGATCTCGTCATTGAGGTGGCGATCGTGCGTCCCGGTCCCATCCAGGGCGACATGGTGCATCCCTATTTGCGCCGCCGTCAGGGCCTGGAGGAGGTCGTCTATCCCTCGCCCGAATTGGAGGCGGCGCTCGGCAAGACGCTTGGCGTGCCGCTGTTCCAGGAGCAGGCGATGAAAATCGCCATCGTCGCGGCGGGTTTCTCGCCCGCCGAGGCCGACAGGCTGCGCCGCGCCATGGCGACCTTCCGCCGCGTCGGCGCGATCGCGACGTTTCAGGCCAAGATGGTCGAGGGCATGGCGGCCAAGGGCTATGCGCGCGAATTCGCCGAGCGCTGCTTCCGCCAGATCGAGGGCTTCGGCGAATACGGCTTTCCCGAGAGCCACGCGGCGAGCTTCGCGCTGATCGTCTACGCCTCGTGCTGGATGAAATGCCGCTACCCCGACGTGTTCCTCGCCGCGATGCTCAATTCGCAGCCGCTCGGCTTCTACGCGCCTTCGCAACTGGCGCGCGACGCCCGCGAGCACGGCGTCGACGTGAGGGAGGTCGATGTCAATCGGTCGGATTGGGATTGCACGCTGGAGGCGGCTGAACCCCCTTCCCCCCTTCACCCCCGCCACGCCGCGATGGCCGAGCATATCCGCGCGACGCATGCGGTGCGGCTGGGGTTTCGCCAGATCGTCGGCGCCAGGCAAGACGAGATGCGCCGGCTCGTCGAGGCGCGCGGGGCGGGCTACGACTCGGTGCGCGATCTCTGGCTGCGCTCGGGGCTGAACCCGGCCGCGCTGGAGCGCCTCGCCGACGCCGACGCGTTCCGCTCGCTCGGCCTCGACCGGCGCGAGGCGCTATGGGCGGTGCGCGGCCTCGACCGCGTCGGCGATCAGGACGATCTGCCGCTGTTCGCTCAGAGCCGTCCGGAGCGCGACAGCGAGCCCGACGCGAAGTTGCCGCCGATGCCGCTCGGCGCCCATGTGGTCGAGGATTACCGCCGCCTCTCGCTGTCGCTGAAGGCCCACCCGGTGGCGTTCATGCGCGCGCGCCTCGCCGCGCGCGGCGTCAAGCGCTCCGACGCGCTCGCCGAGGTGAAAAGCGGCGAGCGCGTCACGGTCGCCGGCTTGGTGTTGGTGCGTCAACGCCCGGGAACCGCCAAGGGCGTCGTCTTCATGACGCTGGAGGACGAGGCGGGCGTCGCCAACCTCGTCGTCTGGCCCAAGGCGTTCGAGCGCCTGCGCGCGATCGTCATCGGCGCGCGCTTCGTCGCCGCGACCGGCAAATTGCAGAACGAGGCAGGGGTGATCCACCTGATCGTCGCGCGCATGGAGGATCTGACGCCGATGCTGGGGATGCTGTCGGAAGAAGGCGGCGGCCCCGACCGCTCCGCCTCGGCCGACGAAGCGCGCCGCCCGCCGCCGGCCATACCGCAAAAGCGCCAGGGCGACCGCTTCGCGCAAGTCCAGCTCTTCGCCGACTCGCGCCTCGCTCCGACGCCCGCCGAGAGCCGAGAACTCGCGCGCGCGCTGCCGGCGGGAAGGAATTTTCATTGAACGGGAGCGCGACCGATCGCGCCGCGCTCGCACCACGATGATCCGCGACCCATCAGCAAGCTTGCGCAAAACACGCCGATCGCCATGCCGAACGCCCAATTGACGATCATCGCCCCCGCCGCGGACGCGCCGCGATCCAGATCGTATGCCGCGCGCCGCGCCCGCCTCTCGCGCGCACGGAAAACTCCTCTGCCGCGAAGCCGGCGTCGCCAAGCCTTTGCGCGAAGCGCCGGTCGGGCGCCGAGGACCACACCGCCAGCACGCCGCCGATCTCGAGCGCCGCGCGGGCGGCGGCGAGGCCGCGCGCGTCGTAGAGCCGGTCGTTGGCCGCTCGGGTCAGTCCTTGCGGGCCATTGTCGACGTCGAGCAGGATCGCGTCGTAGCGGGAGGCCGCGGCGCGAATCATGTCGGCGACGTCGGCGACATCGATTTTCACTCGAGGGTCGTTCAGCGAACCGGCGAGGATTTCCGCCATCGGCCCCTCAGCCCATTGCACGACCGCGGGGACGAGTTCGGCGACCTCGACGCGCGCGGAAGCGTCGAGCGCGCGCAACGCGGCGCGCAGCGTGAAGCCCATGCCCAGCCCGCCAATCAAAATTCGTGGCCGGCTGCGCGCGGCGATTTTTTCGCAGGCAAGGGCGGCGAGCGCTTCCTCCGAGCCGCCGAGGCGGCTGTTCATCAGTTCGGCGGCGCCGAGCCGGATCGAAAACTCGCCGCCGCGGCGCATCAGGCGCAGCTCGCCGCCGCCGGGGATCGGCGCCTTGGCCAGCAAGGTCCAGGGGATCACGGGTCACCTTTGCGCACGCGGAGCGCGTCGGCGAGACGCATGGACGCCGAGCCGGGCCTCAGCGGCTTGGGCTGGCTGTCGTGCGGCGCCCAGCCGGTGAGCCAGATCGTGTCGAAGGTCGCGCGCAGGCGCCCGTCGGCGTCGGCGAAGCGCTCCGCGTAAACCGAAGCGGCGCGCGCCAGCACGTCGCGGCGCAGCGGCTTGCGGCTGCGCAGGGTCAAGGCGTTGGCCGCGCCGAACGCTCGGAGATCGCGCATCAACGCCCAGAGATCGTCGTAGCGCGCGACGATGGGGTCGGCGTCGACGACCGGCAGCGCGAAGCCGGCGCGCTGCATCAGGCTTCCGAGCGCGCGCACGTCGGCGAACGGGGCGACGCGCGGCGCCGCGCCGCCGAGAATTTCGCTCTCGGCGACGGTCAGGCTCTGGCGCAATTCGGTCAGCGTGTCGCCGCCGGCGAGCGCGCCGAAAAACAGCCCGTCGGGCTTGAGAGAGCGACGGATCTGGATCAGGGCGCCCGGCAGGTCGTTGACGTGGTGGAGCGCCATCAGCGACACGATCAGGTCGCAACTCTCGGGCGCCAGCGGCAGACGCTCGACGTCGCCGACCGCGCTCACGTAGGCGCCACGCCCGACGGCGAGCGGCGAGGGCGCGAGGCGCAGCGTCAGCGTCGCCCCCGCGCGCGCCGCCAGCGCCTCGGCCCCGTGCGGCGCCGGCGAGCCGACATCCGCCGCGACCGCGAATTCGCGGCGCACCAGTTTGAGGCGATCGGCGAGCTCTTCGGCGGCGCGCCGTGGCAGGAAATCGGCGCCGGGGTTGGCCGGCGCCGCGCGGAGCGCGCGCTCGAGCCGCGCGGCGAGCGCGGCGCGGTCGAACAGCGGCAGGGGCGGGGCGGGCGTCGGCACCAGCGCTTTATCGCGCGGACGCGAGCGGGGCGCAAAGGCGGCGGCTGCGGGGGCGGCGGCGTCGACGCGCGGGCGGGAAAGGCGCCCTTGGCCAAACGCGCCGAATGCGCATAGACTCGCATCATGACGGCGCCCTTCTCTACGAGCGCGGATTTCGCCGCTCCACCCGGGTTTCGCGAGCGGCTCGGCGGGGTTTTGCGCGGTCTCGGCCGGCTCGCGCTCGACGCCCTCTATCCCCCGACCTGCATTGCCTGCCGGGCGGCGACGGGGGAGGCGGACGCGCTGTGTCCGGCGTGCTGGCGGGCGATTCGCTTCATCGAGCGGCCGTATTGCGATCGGCTCGGCACGCCCTTCGTCGAGGACCTCGGGGCGGGCGTCTTGTCGCCGCAGGCGATCGCCGATCCGCCGGCGTTCCGGCGCGCGCGCGCGGTCGCGCGCTTCGAGGACGGGCCGGCGCGCCGCCTGGTCCATCGGCTCAAGTATTCCGACCGCGGCGAACTGGCGCGCCCGCTCGGGGCGTGGATGGCCCGCGCCGGCGCCGACCTCCTCGCCGAAGCGGACGCGATCGTTCCCGTGCCGCTGCATCCGTTCCGGCTGTGGACGCGCCGCTTCAATCAGGCGGCGGCGCTGGCGCGCGCGATCGCCCAAAGAACCGGCAAGCCGTTCGAACCGCAAGCGCTGCAGCGCGTCAAGGCGACGCGCAGCCAGGTCGGCCTCAGCCGCGAGCAGCGGGCCGAGAACGTCCAGGGCGCGTTCCGCGCCTCGCCCGGCGCGCCGATCAGGGGGCGGCGGATCGTCCTCGTCGACGACGTGCTGACCTCGGGCGCCACCGCCAACGCCGCCGCACGGGCGCTGCTGCGCGCAGGCGCGAGCGGCGTCGATCTTCTCGTCTTCGCGCGGGTTGTGACCGGCGCGTGACGTCCCATATAGGGGTCGAAAGCGGGCCGAAAGGAGCCGTTTGATCTTGCCGCCGATCGTCATCTACACCAAGTCGAGTTGCCCCTATTGCCGCGCCGCCAAGGACCTGCTGCGTCGCAAGGGCGCGCCGTTCGAGGAAATCAGCGTCGACGGCGATCGCGCCGGCCAGGCCGCGATGGCGCAAAAGGCGGGCGGACGATCGAGCGTGCCGCAGATTTTCATCGGCGCCGCGCATGTCGGGGGCTGCGACGACCTCTACGATCTGGACAGCGCCGGGCGGCTCGACGCCTTGCTGGCGGAATGAACCATGATCAAGTTCGCGCTCGCCTGCGATAAGGGCCATGGCTTCGAAAGCTGGTTTCCCGACGGCGCGGCCTATCAGCAGCAGGCGGAGCGCGGCCTGATCGCCTGTCCCGAATGCGGCTCCACGCGCGTCGACAAAGCGATCATGGCGCCGGCGATCGTCGGCGCCGTCGGCCCCGAGCGCGGGCAAGCCGTGGCCGCGCCGGTTCCGGTCGCGCTGATCGACGAGCGCCGCCGCGCGCTGCGCGAAGCGGCCAAGGCCTTGCGGCGCGAGATCGAGGCTCACACCGACGACGTCGGCGCCGAATTCCCTCGCATTGCGCGCGCGATGCACGCCGGCGAGGCGCCGGAGCGCGCGATCCGCGGCGAGGCGAGCCGCGCCGAGGTCGAGGCGCTGATCGAGGACGGAATCGACGTGATGCCGCTGCCCTTCGCGCCCGAAGATTTCAACTGAAAGAGAGCGGGGGCGCTAATTCGCGGCGACGCTGAATTCGGACGCTTCGATCACCGCCGTGCCGATCATCGTGCGCACGGAGACGCGGAAAGGCAGCAGCACCCGCGCGCCGTCGATCGGCGCCAGCCAGACTTCGAGATCCTTGTTCTCGGCCATGAATTTCACCGCCGAACGGTCGCGCCGATGGCCGGCGATCGGCACGTAGCGAACGGCGCAGACCGCCACCGGGCCCTTGTAGCCCTTCGCCGACGCCTCGCGCTGGCCGACGTAGGACAGCGCGATGTCGAAGCGCGTGTAGCCGTCGAACACCGGAATCGTGCGGTCGCACGAAGCCGGTCCGACCAGCGGCCCCTTGGCCGGAGCAGGGAAAACGAAAGCGCCGACGGGATCGACGATCCCCCGCGTGTCCTTGTCGGACAACGGAACGCGGTCGGGCCTGTCCTGGTATGGCGGCGAAATGTCGACGCCGGTCACCGCGTTGGCGGCGAGCGACATGCGGATCGTGCGCGTCATCGAGGAATCCGAGGCGGTGGTCGCGAACGTGGCGGGCGCGACACGGTTGTCGACGATCGCCCCTTGACCCGTCGAGGCGCCGCGCGCGCGCGAGACGAGGGTGGCGAGGCCGGAAAGCTTGGCGCTGGCGTCGATCGCATAGCTGGTCGGCGTCAGCGTCGCACTGACGTTGGCGACGCCAATCGGCAGGCCGATCAACGAAACCCTGTAGGTCGCATGCACAATGTCGGCGCGGGCGCCGGCGCCGGCGAGCGCCAACGCGAGCGCGCCGGCGCCGAGGCTGCGCGTCGCGCGTAGGGCCAACCGCCGCAGGAACATTCACGCCTCTCCCGGTGCGAAGCGAATCCCCAATAGCATCTGTCTGGCGAGAATCCGACGGCAAAATGCCGTCCGAGGCGCCTTTTTTTCGCGCTTCGGCTCGGCCGAGAAAAATGTTCCGATCGCTCGTTGTCAAGGTCTTGCGGCGCAGGCGCGCGCGGACGTAACCTCGCGGCATGGTCGAGACGGTCATATCCATTCGCACCGCGCGCCTCGGCGACGAGACGGGAATCGCGCGCGTGCACGACGCGGCGTGGCGCGACGCCTATCGCGGCGTAATCCCCGGCCGTGAGCTCGAGCGGATGATCGTGCGCCGCGGCCCGGTCTGGTGGCGGCGCGCCATCGCGGGCGGCACGCGGCTGATCGTGCTCGATTTCGCCGATACGGTGGCGGGCTACGCCAGCTACGGGCGCAACCGCATGCCCTCGCTGAACTACGGCGGCGAGATATTCGAACTCTATCTCGCGCCGGAATATCAGGGCGGCGGCCTCGGCCGACGGATGTTCGAGGCGGCGCAACGGGATATGGCGGCGCACGGCTATTCGTCGTTCGTGGTGTGGGCGCTCGCCGGGAACGAACGCGCGATCGGCTTCTATCGCCGGCTCGGCGGGCGCATCGTGCGGCGCGCGCCGGAGCAGTTCGGGGCGGAAACCCGCGAACGCGTCGCCTTCGGCTTCGATTGACCGACTCCGGCGCGCCGATCGTCGAAATTCGATCAGGCCAGCGCCATCCGCACGGCTTCGGCCGTCGCGCGGCCGAGGATCGCGTGGCCTTCGGGCGCGAAATGGACGCCGTCGAGTTCGGAGCAGGCGACGAATTCGCCGGCGTCGAGGAAGCCGACCCGCTGCCGCTCGGCGACGGCGCGATAGCGCTGGGCGAGGACCAGCGACTTCTCTCTCGCCCCTTCGAACATTTCGGCGAAATCCGTCAGCTTGCCGATCGGCGGCGGCGCGACCAGCAGGATCGCCGGCGGCGCGCCGTCGGGCCCGACCGGCTCGGCGCGCGCCATGAGAATCAAGCGCTCCGCGCCGCCGGCGATGTCGCTCGGCGAGGCGGAGAATCGCGTCTTCATGTCGTTGCAGCCGAGCGCGATGATCAGCAGATCGAGTGGCGCGTGGCTTCTCAGGCACGGCGGCAGATAGTCGGCGCCGCGCCGGTCCGGCTCGATCGGATCGTCGAAAACCGTGGTGCGGCCGTTGAGGCCTTCCTCGATGACGCGATAGCCGGAGCCGAGTTCGCGCTGCATCACCCCGGTCCAGCGGACGTCCGGCTGGTAGCGGGTCGCGCCCTTTGGATCCCAGCCCCAGGTGTTGGAATCGCCGAAGGCGACGATGACCGCCATGCGCTCTGCTCCTGCCGGGCCGTCTCTAGAGGGCGCCCGAGCCGACGTCAACGCGGGCGCCGGGTTGTGACCAGGGCCGGCGCCGGAGCGTCGGCCCGCCCCCTGTTTTCGCCGGGCGGCGCTTCGATGGGGGCATCAGTTGACAAATCTTATCGATTTAGATAATCGACCTGCCGTCGAACCGCCCGTCGCGCGCCAAGCCGTGACGCGGTACCATGGCGTTCGATGCGCCTCGGGACCGCGCGCGGACCGCGACGCAAACCGTCGTCGCGCTTTCGCCATGCGCCCCCTTCAGGCGGCGCGAACCTGCAGGAGTTCCTCATGTCGTCTACGCCCCTCAAGCCCGAGACGCTCGCGCTGCACGCCGGCTGGCGCGCCGACCCGACCACCGGCTCGGTCGCGGTGCCGATCTATCAGACGACGTCGTACCAGTTTCACAACGCCGACCACGCCGCCAACCTGTTCGCGCTCAAGGAGCTCGGCAACATCTATACGCGCATCATGAACCCGACCAACGACGTGCTGGAGAAGCGCGTCGCCGCGCTCGAGGGCGGCGTCGCGGCGCTGGCG
>JBEKBD010000050.1:0-19636 GCA_050015575.1 Roseiarcus sp.
GCATCTCGTCGACAACGTCTGGCGCAAGGGCGGCAAGCTGATCCTCGACGGCGCGTTCGGCATTCCCGACGAGACGCCGACCGCCAACGTGCGCGCCATGTACGACGCCGCGCGCAAGTACGGCGGCTGACGATGGCGAATGTCCGTCGATTCGACGTGCTGAGTCGGGCGGCGGCGGGCGGCGGCGAAGCGCGCCGGGCGGCGGATGATCGGCTGCGGGCGCAAGCGCTCGACTTCGCGCGCGAGCGCGGCCTGGGACGCGCCGCGTGCGTCTTCGACATCGTCGCGTTGGACGCGGCGGCGAGCGGCGTGCTGAGCCTGAGGGGCGAAAGCTTTCACGCCCCGCGCCTCATCCCCCAATCGGGCGAGCTCACCGCGCTCGCTTTCGGCGCGTGCACCCTCGGGGCGGCCATCAGCAGCCACGTCGGCGCTCTATTCGACGAGCGGCGCGCCTCGCTCGCGTTGGCGCTCGACGCGCTCGGCAATCAGATGCTGATGGAGGCCTCGCGCCGATTGCAGGACCTTGTCCTCGCCCTGGTAAGGAAGCGTGGCCTGACGATGGCGGGCGAACTGCGTCCGGGCGATCCCGGCCTCGCGCTCGAGGCTCAACCGGCGGTGCTCAGACTCTCCGGCGCCGCACGCATCGGCCTCGATTGCACCCCGGGGCTAAACTTGTCGCCGCACAAGTCGACCTCGGTCGTGTACGGCGTCGGCCGCGCCTTGCCGGCGACGAACTGGTCGCGCTGCGACGATTGCCGCTGGCGCGAGACCTGCCGCGCGAGGGGTTGAGCGATGACCGCCAGGCCGCCTTCTCCCGCGACCGTTCATCGCGTCGCGTTCTTGAATATTGGCCGCGAAGTCGCCTGCGGCGAAGATGAAACGCTTTATCACGCCGCGCGCCGCCACGGCGTTCGCGTCGTCGGCGCTTGCGGCGGCCGCGGCGTCTGCGGCACGTGCACGGTGAGGCTCGTTCGCGGCCGAGCCCTGCTCGACGGCGAGGCGCTCGTCGGCCCGGGGAAAAAGTGGCGTCGCGCTTGCCGCATGAGGCCGCGGCAGGATTGCGAGGCGGAGATCGCGCCACGCTCGTTGGCGCCTGTCGCGCGCGCCACGGTCGACGCTAAGGACTGGCTCGGCGACGTCCTGCCCGCGCCCGCGGTTCGCGCATTCGACGTCCGCGTCGCCGAACCGTCGCTCGACGATCCGCGCGGCGATTTCGAACGGCTTCGCGAGGCGCTTCCCGCCGTCCGCGCCATCGACCTTGCCGCCGCGCGCGCGCTGCCCGCGATCTTGCGCGCCAACCGTTTCTCGGCGTGCGTCTTCGTTCGCGACGCGACCGTCGTCGGCGTCGCGCCGCCGGAGAGCGTCGCCTTGGGATTGGCGATCGACCTCGGCACGACCAACGTCGTCGGCTTCCTCGTCGATCTGGTGACCGGCGAGCGGCTGGCGAGCCTCGGCGTCGAGAATCCGCAGGTCGCCTGGGGCGCCGACGTCGTCACTCGCCTCAACCATGCGCTCGCGGGGCCGGAAGCCCAGGAGGAACTGCGCGCCGCGGCGGCGCTCGCCGTCCAGTCGCTCGCCCGCGACCTCGCCGAGGCGGTCGGTCGAACCGAAGCCGACATCTTCGACGTCGCCGTGTGCGGCAACACGGCGATGCAACATCTGCTGCTCGGCCTGCCGGTTGGCCAGCTCGCGCGCGCGCCGTTCGTCGCCGCGACTTCCGGCGCGATCGACGTCGAGGCGCGCGACCTCGGCCTCGAGTTCGCGCCGTCGGCTCGCGTCCATGCCGCGCCCGGCGTCGGCGGCTTCATCGGTTCGGACCACGTCGCGACCTTACTGGCGACGCGCGCGCGTTGGGACGCGGGCGGCGCGACGCTGGTGATGGACATCGGCACCAACACCGAAATCTCGCTCGTTTCCGGCGGCGGGATTCGGTCGGTGTCGTGCCCTTCCGGTCCGGCGCTGGAAGGCGGAAACGTCGCTTGCGGCATGCGGGCGGCCGAAGGCGCGATCGAGCGCGTGCGGGTCGACAACGGCGGCCTCGTCGCGGCGACGATCGGCGGCGGCGAGGCGGTGGGAATCTGCGGCTCCGGCGTTTTGGACGCGATCGCCGCCGCGCTGCGGCTGGGTCTCTTGGACAAAGGCGGACGAATCCGCGACGAGGGCCGAGGCGTCGTTCGCCTGGACGGCAAGCCGGCGATCGCGCTCGCCGCGGATGTGCATATTCTCCAGGCCGACGTGCGGGCGGTCCAGTTGGCGAAGGCCGCGATCCGAACCGGCGTCGATCTGCTTCTCGAGCTTTCCGGCCTCCTCGCGCCGGACGTCGACCGTTTCGTGATCGCCGGCGCCTTTGGTCAGTACGTCGACATCGCCAGCGCCATTGCGATCGGCCTACTGCCGCCGCTGCCGCTCGAGCGCTATGCGCAAGTCGGCAACGCGGCGGGCGCAGGCGTCGCGCGCATGCTCGCTTCGACCGCCGAACGCGCGCGCGCGACCGAAATCGCCGCGCGTTGCCGCTATGTCGAGCTCGGCGCGCAGCCGCAATTTCAGCAACGCTTCCTGAAGAACATCGGCTTCGCCCACGAGATCGAGGCGCAAAGCGACGAGCCGTGACCAATGCGCCGTCAGACTCGGCGACGTCATCGATTCCGTCGCGACGGCGCAACGCACGGACAGGTTGGCAAAAAGCTGCTACTGTCAATCGCCATGTTCCCAGTGGCGGAACAGCGTGTCGACGTCGAGAGGTGCGACAAAATAAGGGCGCAGGCGAGCGGCGGGCCGCGCCGCCATCCGGTCGATGTCGGTTCAAGGGAGGCGAGAATCCATGCTGTCGAAACTGATCGCCGAGGGGCGACCGCTGCTCGCGGACGGCGCCACGGGAACCAACCTGATGGAAGCAGGCCTCGCTTCAGGCGAATGCGCCGAGCTTTGGAACGAGACGCATACGGACCGCATTCGCGCGCTGCACCAGGGCTTCGTCGACGCCGGCGCCGACATCATTCTCACCAACAGTTTCGGCGCCAACCGCCGCCGCCTCGGCTTGCGCGGCCTGGGCGCGCGCGCGAAAGAGCTTAGCCAATTCGCAGCGCACAATGCGCGCGCCGTCGCCGACCGGGCGGGCCGTGCCGTCGTCGTGGCGGGGTCGGTCGGCCCGACCGGCGAGATGCTCGCCCCGCTCGGCCGTCTGAGCGAAGACGAGGCGATGGAGATTTTCGTCGAGCAGATCGAAGGCCTCAGAAGCGGCGGCGTCGACGTCGTCTGGATCGAGACGATGTCGGCGCTCAAGGAGACCCGCGCCGCCGCACGCGCGGCGATCGCCGTCGGCGCGCCCTACACGGCGACCGCGAGCTTCGACACCGCGGGCCGCACGATGATGGGTGTTGAACCCGCGGCCTTCGCGCGCGCTTTCGACGATGTCGCGCCGCCGCCGCTCGCCATCGGGGCCAACTGCGGCGTCGGCGCCGCCGATCTCGTCGTCTCGGTGTTGGCGATGACCGAGGCGCGCCCCGACGCGATCGTCATCGCCAAAGCCAACGCCGGCCTGCCGCAATGGCGTGACGGGCATGTCCATTATTCAGGATCGCCCGAGCTCATGGGGCGCTACGCCGCGCTGGCGATCGATGCGGGGGCGCGCATCGTCGGCGGCTGCTGCGGCAATACGCCCGCCCATGTCGCGGCCATGCGCTACGCGCTCGATGAACGCCAGCGCGGGCCGCGGCCCGACCTCACCGCGATCGAGGCGGCGCTCGGCAAACTCGTCGCCCCGCCGGCGGTCAACAGCGGCCGGCGCCGTCGACGCAGCGAGGAAGGCGCATGAACGGCGGCCCGACTATCCCTTAGCGCTTCGCCGCGACCACGGCGGACGCCGGCGAACGCCTCGGCTGGTTGTTGAGCACCGCGCCCCCGCGCGCGAGCCTCGCGTTTTCGCGCCCCCGCCCTCTGTCGTTTGCGGATCGTCCATCGCTCGGCGTCATCCTCCAGACATTCCCCCCTACCGCGCCAGCGCGTGAATCAACGTCGCGCGCAGCGCACGCGAATCGACCGGCTTAGTGAGCCACGGCAGGCCCGAGCCGCGTAGCGCCGCGACGGCCGCGGCGTCGGTCGAACCGCTGATCATGACGACGGAAGTCTCGGCCCCCCGGGCGCGCAACGACTCGACGAATTGCAGCCCGGTGGCGCCGTCGCTGAGGTCGTAGTCGACGATCAGCGCTTCCGGCATGCCGGAAGCGTCGATCGCGGCGCGCGCGGCGGCGATCGACGCCGCAGCGGCGACGACGGCGCCCTGATCGACGAATTCCTGCCTCATCGCCGCGGCGCAACGCGGATCGTCGTCGACGATGAGAATGCGCCGGCCGGCGAGCGATTCGGTCTCCACGTCTGGACGTCGTTCCGGGCGCGGCCCCGAAGCGGCCTCGCGCAGCCAAAGCGTGAAGACGCTGCCCCTGCCCGGCCGCGAGAGCAGCGTGACCCTGCCGCCCATCAGCGCCGCCAGACGCCTGACGATCGCGAGCCCGAGGCCGATGCCCTCGTTGGGCCCGGTCGCGGTGGTCCGATCGCGATGAAACTCCTCGAACACGCGTTCGGTCCGATCGGCCGCCACGCCGACGCCGGTGTCGACGACGGCGACGCCGATTTCGCCGCGCCGGCGTCGGGCCCCGAGCAGCACGCCGCCGCTTCGCGTGAACTTGAACGCGTTGGCGAGCAGATTGCGCAGCGCCAGCTCGGCGAGCGTGCGGTCGGCCACGACCTTCGCGCTGGTCGTTGCGACGCGGAACTCGAGCCCACGTTCGCGCGCCGTCGCGCTGAAGCCGGCGCGCAGCGCCGCGAACAGTTCGGCCAGCGACGTCGGAGTCAAATTGGGCTTGATCAGGCCCGCCTCGATTTTGGTGAGATCGAGCAGCGTATCGATCATCGCGCGCAGCGAGCGCAGGGAATCGTCGATGTCGCCCACCAGCTCGGCCGCTTCGCCCTCCCGCAGGCGCCGCGACAGCGCGCTGACGAACAGCGTCATCGCCTGCAACGGCTGGCGCAGATCATGGCTCGCGGCGGCGATGAAACGCGACTTGGAGCGATTGGCTTCGATCGCTTCGTCGCGCGCGGCCTGCAACTGGGCTTCGAACGCGCGTTCGCGGGTGATGTCGAGCAGCAGCAAAAAGCAACCGACCACCCGGCCGCCGGCCTCGGCGTCGGGGTAGGCGAAGCCCCGCACGACGGCGACCATGCCGCCGGCGAAATCGACCGGGGCCTCGAATTCGGCGTGCGCCCCCGCCAGCGCGCGTTCGACGGCGGGGCGCGCACACGCCGCGAAGTCTCGCTCGACTTCGCCGAGGCGCCGGGCGAGGTAGGCGGAGGGCGGCGTCCCGGTCCATGCTTCGACCGTCGCGTTGACAAAATGACAAATAAAATCAATGTCGTAGTAGGCCACGACGCCCGGCAGCCCGTCGGCCATGACGTTGAGCATCTGCGCGTCGCACAGGAAATGCGTGGCGCGCTCCTTGCCGAGGCAGGAAAAAGGCGTTTCCGGTTTGTTCATTCAGCGCGAATCCCCGCCCTCGTTCGGTGGGAAACTTCCAACATGCGCATGGGGGCGGCCAATGGCAAGCGCACAAACGGCCTATGCCCTTTGGCATAGATTTCAGCTAGCGCGTCTGGCGAATGGCGCCTAGGGACGAATTCGGTCAATGGTCGGGTCGGAAAAGGCGGAGTCAGGTCATGACCATGGCGATTCACCCCTGCGAGACGGTAGCGCGACCGGCCGCCGATCCCTTCGCGTTCGGCGATTTCGCGGCGCTGAAATTTCCTTACACCGACGCCGTCATCGTTTCCTATGCGCCAGGTCAAGAAGTGGTCGGCGAAGGCGATCCGACGGACAATTATTACGTGGTCGTCAGGGGCGTCTTTCGCGCGGTGAAGGTGACCCGCGACGGCCGGCGGCAGATTTTCGCCTTCTACATGCCGGGCGACATGTGCGGGCTCGAACCGGAGGATTCGCACGGCCTGACGATCGAGGCGGTCAACGCCGGCGCCATGGCGACGCTGTCGCGCCAGATCTGCCGCGTCCGGATGAACCGTGACCCGCAGTTCAACGCCGCCATGTTCGACAACGTGACGCGCGCGTTGACCTACGCCGTCGATCACATGACGATGGTCGGACGGAGTTCGGCCGAAGAACGGCTCGCCTGGTTCTTGTCGATGCTGAGCGCCCGCGTCGCCGGGCGTCGGCCCTCTTCGATCGAACTGACCATGCAGCGCCAAGACATCGCCGACTATCTCGGCCTCACCATCGAAACCGTCAGCCGCACGTTCACGCATCTGAAAGCGCAGGGCCTCATCGCCCTGCCGACGACCCGCCGGGTCGACATCCTCAGGCCGGATCTTTTGGCGCGCCTGGCCTCGGCCGACCGCGACGCGCCGATCCGCGATTACCGCGCCGTTTGCTGAAGCGCCGCGCGAACCGCTTCTCCCGCAAACCACGGTTTTCACACTTCTCGAAGGTCGGGCGCCCTTCTCCCCTTGCGGGTGTCAGGCGAACCTTCGGTTCGCTGAGAGGTGGCCGGCGGAGCCGGCCGGATGAGGGGTCGCGCCTCAAGGTGCGTTGCTCCGGCGTCAACCGGAGTTTCCCGTGATGCCGCATAAATTCGTGCGGATCGCGGCTATACTGACAGAAGCGCCTTACGGCGCGACCCCTCATCCGTCACGCTTCGCGTGACACCTTCCCCCGCAAGGGGGGAAGGGGTTGGCGCCGCCATTTTCGCGCGAGCGCCGGTCGCGTCCGGCGCGCGCGTCTGCGTAAACCGGTTCGCCCGTCAGTTGGCGAAGAACATCGGCATGTGCGCGAGGGCGAGCGAAGCGCGCGTCGTGCCGCCGTAGATCCATTCGTTGGCGCGCATATGGCCGTACCCGCCGAGCACCAGGATCGAGGCCCCGAATTGATCGGCTTCCTCCGCCAACACCGTGGCGACGTCGCGACCGCGGCTGTGGGCGCGCTTGGTTTCGATCGGAATTTCGTGGCGCCCCATGTGTCGCGCGATGCTCGCGCAAGGGTCGACGGCGTCGCTGAAGGCGTTGTCTTCGGCGTCGACGGTGACGAAGCGGGTCAGGCGGGTTTGGCGCAGCAGCGGCAAGGCTTCGCGCAGCGCCCGCGTCGCCTCCCGGCTGCCGTTCCAGGCGACGACCGCGCGTTGCGGAATGGAACGGAACGCATAGCGGGCGGGAACGACCAGGACGGGTCGGCCCGAATCGAACAGGCAGCTCTCGAAGAAGGCGCGCTCCATGTCGGCGCCGCCGTCGGGCGACCAGCCGACCACGGTGACGTCGGCGCTGCGGGCGTGACGCGCGCAGATGTCGCCGACCTCCTGTTCGAAGGCGTCGACGCGGCGCAGCTCATTTTGCGCCGTCAGCTTGCCGTAGATCGCTTTGAGGCGCTTTTCCGACTGCTCCGCCTCTTCGCTCGCCTGGCGCTGCGCGTGAATCCAGGCTTCGGGAACCTTCGCGGCGGCCAGCGACATCGGATAAAACGGCACCAACCCGAACATCAGTCCGGTCAAATGGGCGCCGAACGCCGAGCACAACATGTCGGCGTAGACGAGCGCGTGCATGCCGGCGTCCGTTTCGTCCTGCGGCACCAGCACGTCCCGGAACCCGCCCGCCGCGGGCGCTTTTGCAATCGCCAAATCGACGGCCGCCATCGCCTGAACTCTCCTGAAGCCGGCGCGCCGTCGCTCACGTCGCCGCGACGGAGACGCGCAGCCGGAAGCTAGGCGCACGCGGGCGAAGGCTGTTGACATAAGTCAAGCTGGCGGATTGGCGCGGCGATCGCCGCGCGGCGCCGAGCGCGCGCGGTCGCGTCGAGGCGGATTGACATAAGTCAAGTCGGCCGACGCCAACGCCGTTGGTCCCCGGCCGATCGACGCTTGGCGCTCGCCGCCGCCAACGTCTCGATTTCGCCGATCTCGGCCGCCCATCCGACGCAAGCGCAAGCCGATGCGGCGTTCCCCCGGCGATCGGCTCGCCCCCGTCGCCGACGCGCTGCATCTCGCCCGCAAGGCCAAGCGCCTGATGGTCGAGAATCTCTGGCTGTCGGCGATCTACAATCTCATTGCCGTGCCGATCGCGATTCTCGGCTTCGCGTCACCGCTGGTCGCGGCCCTCGCGACGTCCGGCTCGTCGATTCTGGCGACGCTGAACGCGCTGCGCGCGCGTGAGCCGGGAGCGCGAGCGTAAACGTCCTCGTCTATCTCGTCCCCCTCGCGTTGGCGCTCGGCGGCCTCGGCCTCGCCGCGTTCCTATGGGCGATGAAGAACGGCCAGTTCGACGACCTCGAAAGCGCGGCGTGGCGGGCGATCTCCGACGATGACTTGCCGGAGGACGAGGACAAGGAGTAGGGGGCGGCCGACCGGGCTCTCGAAAACCGCAAGTTCGCGACCGTTTGCGCGAAGCCGCCGGGCGAAACCTCGACGTCACGGCGACGCTTCCGCCCGGGGTGGCGATAGCGGCGAAAATGTCGAGAAGGCGACGCGCCTATCCGTGTCCCGCGCGATTAGGTTTCAGCGGCTTGGGCGCCGTTTTCGGTCCCGCCTTCGAGCGCGAGGGCCGAGGGCGAACGGTGGCGGTGCCGCGCACAATTCAGCGACAGCGTTCTGGACACCCATCTTGCGTCCCTTGCTCCGATAGGGGGAGTAAGTAATGGACCGCGCCCCGCAATAAGGAAGTCAAGTTACCTATCGCTGTAGTCCTATGATCGTAATCCAGTTATCCCCATAATTCACAGGAAGCCATCCTGTGCCGCTCTTGCTTGCGCTATTAGCAGTCCTTTCCATATTTTCGTCTCCAGATTGACATTGCCCTACCAAGACACCCCTAGGAATGGTAGAAGGGCGCTGTACACTGATTCGTTTTGCACCGGTTGTCCAATGGCGTGACGTGGCGTGATTTCCGCGGCCTGTTGGAGCTGGAACATGGCCTCTTGGCGCGAAATTGAGCGCGTTCGCAAAGACCCTCGGGCATTTCGGGGCGTCGCGAAGAGTTTGCTGAATTTGCCGCGTGCCGATTTTACGGATTGGGAAGTCGATTTCTTAGAGGGAATGTTACGTCAGGTTGACGAGCAAGGCCTGACAACGCGTCAATCGGAGAAACTATTACAAATTAGAGATGATTCAGAATTCATCACAGAATTCCGAGGCTTTAGCGTCAGACTCCTGCTCCGGCAATGCTACGACGCTCGGCTCGATCTGTCCGAAGAAGACGAAGAATGGATCACGCGGTTGTTCGAGAGAAACCAAGCCTCACTCCGACGTAGACATATTGGTCACCTAATTCGATGCGCTCACGAATTGTATATTGTTGATGAGGATGTGGGGGCTTAGCTGTTACTGGGTTACAGCGACAGTTCGCTTTAATGATGCCACGGCCTTCGGGGTTGCGGCGGCAGCTCACGGCCACGGGGTCACGGGGTCGACGCAACCCCGCAACCCGCGGATTCGCTACGGGCCGATCGGCGCGTACTGGCCGTCATGCCACTGATTGATGTCGAAATGCGGATCCTTGACGTCGCCCTTGGCGTCGAAGGCGATCGGGCCGAGCAAGGTGTCGACCGGCTTGCCGCTCTTCAGCGCCTCGGCGACCTTGGCCGGATCGTCCGAGCCGGCGCGCTTGATTCCCTCGACGATCGCCTGGACGACGCCGTAGGAGAACAGCGTGAAGCCTTCGGGGTTGTAGCCGGCGGCCTTGAACTGGTCGAGCGCCTTGGCGGCGGTCGGCGAACGGCGCGGATCGGCGGCGAAGGTGAACAGCGTTCCCTCGCCCGCCGGACCGGCGATCGGCCAGAACTCGGCGGTGGCGAGCGCGTCGCCGCTCATCAGCCGGAACTTGTAACCCTGATCGGCCGCCTGGCGGAGCATCAGGCCGGCTTCGGTGTGGTAGCCGCCGAAATAGACGAACTCGGCGCCGGCCGCCTTCAGCTTGCTGACGATCGCGCTGTTGTCCTTCTCGCCCGGGTTGATGCCGTCGAACAGCGCTTCCTGGACGCCGAGGCCGTTGAGCGTCTGCTTGACGACCGTCGCCAAGCCTTTGCCGTAGGCCGACTTGTCGTTGAGGATGGCGATCTTCTTGTCCTTGAAATGCTTGGCGATCCACGGGGCGACGAAGGCGCCCTGGGCGTCGTCGCGCGGGAAGTCGCGCATGATCGTCGGATAGCCCTTCTCGGTGAGCGTCGTGCTGGTCGACGCCGGGCTCATCATCAGCACTTTGTTGTCGTTGTAGACGTCGGAAGCCGGAATCGACGAGCCCGAGCAGGCGTGGCCGTCGACGAACTTGATCTGCTGGCCGACAATGAGGTTGGCGACCGCGACGGCCTGCTTGGGATCGCAGGCGTCGTCCTCGGCGACGATCTTGACAGCGCGGCCGGAAACGCCGCCCGCCTCGTTGATCGCCGCCGCCGCCGCTTCGGCGCCGCGTTTCATTTGGTCGCCGATCGCCGCCAACGAGCCGGTCATCGGACCGGCGACCGCGATCGTGATGTCCTGAGCCTTGACCGGCTCTGCGGCCAACGTCAGCGCCAGCGCCGCCAGCGGCAGGATCAGCGTCTTATGCATATTCAATTTCCCCCTATCGCATTGCCGGTTCCGGCAACCTCACGCCGGGTCCCCGCAGCCTGCGCGTCGCGCTCGTCTCGCCGCAGCGAATCCTTCGCCGCCATCGCGCTTCGCCCATCGGCGCCGGATTTTCGCGACCGGGGCCGCCTCGCCCGTTCCGCCGCACGCCATGCCGTCGAACTCTCGAGGCGAGTGCGAAGCATTCGTCCGAGGCAAGCATGAACTTCCGAAGTTTTGCGGCTGTCAATGGCCTTCGACCGCCGCAGGCGACGCGCGCGGGTCGGCTCGTTTCTTGAAAATGCGATTCCCCTGGTAGCCCCCGCTACGCCGCCTTCGTCGCGACCCGCGCTCGCGCCGTCTCGATCGCCTCGCTCGCGGCGGGCCGCGCCAGCAGTCCGGGGACCAGCGCTTCGGCGGCGCGCGCGCCGGCGATGACGACCAATTCGACGCCGGGGCCATGGGCGGCGCTTCCCGCGACGACGAGGCCGGCAATCGGGCTCTTGGCGCCGTCGAGGCGGGCGGGCCGCGCCACGCCGTAGATCGCGCCCGCGCTCGCCAGATCGTAGCGCGCGTAGGTCGCCGGGCTCGCTTCGGAGCGATAAACGATATGGCCGCGGAGGCCGGGCAGGACCGTCTCGGCCGCATCGATCATGCGGTCGCCCAACGCGCGCTTGCGCTCTTCGTATTCGCGCGACAGGCGCCAGGCCTTCCCGTCGTCGCCGCCCTCGGCGGGGAACCAGGCGCGCGCCTCGGCGTGGGTGAGGATCTTGATCAGGCCGACGATCGAATGACCCGCCGGCGCGGCGCTCGGGTCGACGCGCGAGAGAACTTCGACATAGACGGACTTGTCGCCGCGCACCAGGGTCGCCGGCCGGCAATCCGGGACGATATCGACGCCCAAGTGGACCATGAAGGCCGAGGGGGCCGGCTCCGCCGCGTCGACGCGGGCGCGAAATTCCCCAGGCAGCGCCTTGGCGTCGACGAGTTCGAGGAACGTGCGCTTGAAATCGGCGTTGGCGACGACGGCGCGCGCCCCGACGCGCGTTCCGTCGGCGAGCTCCACCCCGGCGGCGCGGCCCTTTTCGACGAGGATGCGCGCGACCCGCGTCTTCAACCGCACCTCGCCGCCGCGCGACTCGATCGCCTCGACCAGCGCGTCGGCGAGCCGGCCGGAGCCGCCGGCGGGATAATAGCCGCCGTGAAAATAATAGCCGAACAGCGGAACCATTTGCGCGCAGGTCAGCTTTTCCCGGCCGTCGCTGATGTAGCCGGTCAGCGCGCCGATGACGCCGCGCGCCTCGGGATCGGCGATATGGCGGGCGACGAGTTCGTCGAACGGCCGGTCCATCCAGCGCACGGCGAGAGGATGCTGGCGCGGAAACGCCAGCAGCGCGTCGACATCGCGCGGCAGTCCGGGAATGCCGCCGCGGTCGCGGCCGGTCGCCTGCATGCCGTCGAAGATCGCGCGGATATCGGCGAACAGCGCCTCGAAGCCGGCGGCCTCGCCGGGAAACAGGCGCCCGAGCAGCGCGACGTACTCCCGCCAGTCGTGCGGCACGTCGATGGCGCGGCCGTTGAGGCGGTAGGAATGCTCGATGCGCCGCCAATCGAGGCGCTCGGCGACGCCGAGCCGCCGCAACGTCGAAGCCAGCGCGCCGCCGGGATGGAGCCCGGAGAAATCATGCGGGCCGGCGTCGAAGCGGTAGACGCAGGGCTGGCCGAGATGACGCGCCTTGCGCAGGAAGGTGTGGCAATAGCCGCCGGGAACGACATGGGCCTCGAACACCGCGACCTTCAGCCCGGCGTCGGCGAGCAGCGCCGCCGCGGTCAGTCCGCCGATCCCGGCGCCGACCACCGCTGCGTCGACCTCGCCTTCTTGCCTGGCGCCGCCGAACTCGGGCGCCGGCCAGCGATAACGCTCGGCCCGATCGATCGTGCGCCGGAGAATCGCGCGGACGAAGAGTTTCGGGCCGAAGATCGAGACCAAGGCGCCGAAAGCGAAGAGGGCGGTCGTCGCGAGCGCCCCGGCGTGCAACGCGATCACCGCCGCGTCGGCGAGGAACAGCAGACCCCAGAGGCCCGAAATCAGCATGTTGACAGCTTCGAACAGCGGGCTTTCCGATTCGACCGCAAACGCCGCGCGAGAATAATCGGAGGTCCAGGGCCGCCGCAGCGCGACGCTGACGAGCGCAGTCAGGCCGAGGCCCGCGAAGGACAGCCACAGCGCCGCGCCAGCGAACAAGGGCGGCGCCGCGAGGGCGAGCGCGCCCATCGCCAAAAAGGTCGCCAGACCGCCGACTTCCAGGACAACGAATTCGCGCCGGGCGAGGCGCCAGGCGCCGAGCGCGATCGACGCGGCGAGGCCGACCGCGACCGCCGCGCCGGGCGACGCGAAGCCGAGAAGGAGCCAAAAGACGATCAGCGGCGTCAGGCCGAGATTGACGAGGAGGAAGGTTTTCACCGGCGTTCTCCGCAAGCGGTCCGGGGCGTGTTGCCAGCCAATCAAGTTGGCCGGTTTTCGTAGCTCGTGGGTTGACCGTTTCTTGTTTCGTCGGCCCGGGGCGTTGCCACGGCTATGTTCACGGTGTAAACTATCCCGCTATGTCAACCGTGTCAACATCGAATCGATCGACCTACCATCACGGCCATCTTCGCCCTGCCCTGATCGCCGCCGCGCGCCTTCTGCTCGACGAAGGCGGCCCCGACTCGGTGGGCCTGCGCGAGGCGGCGCGCCGCGTCGGCGTCTCGCCGACGGCGACCTACCGGCATTTTCGCGACAAGGACGCTCTGCTCGCCTCGGTCGCCGCCGAGGGCTTCCGCGAATTCGCCACGGCGCTGGCTCAGGCGGGGCGCGAGGGCCAGCCGCTGTCGGCGATGGGCGCGGCCTACGTGGATTTCGCGCTGGCGCGCCCCGGCATGTTCCGGCTGATGTTCTCGCCGCTGATCGCCAAGCGCGAGGCCTATCCGGAATTGCGGGAAGCCGCGGACGAAGCGTTCGCCGTGCTGCGCCGCGGCGTGCGGTCGCAAGCGCCGCAAGGCGAAGGCGTCGAAGCCGCCGCGCTCGCCGCCTGGTCGCTGGTGCACGGCCTTGTCCATCTCATCCTCGACGGCGTTCTACCCAAAGAGAGCGCGCAAGTCTTCAAAAGCGCGATCCTAGCGCCGCCGAAGGGCGCGCCCGATTTCGCTCGATTCACGGCGCCGCAGCGATAGCGGCGCCCTCGCCCGCCGCGCGGCTGATCCCGGCCCCCTTTTTTCTTCGCCGCGTTCGGCTTAGAAGGCGAGCCGAAGCCTTCCCTTTGCGCGCCGCGAGCGGCGCCGGAGCATTTCATGGCCAAGCCGCGCACGCTGTACGACAAGATCTGGGACGACCACGTCATCGAGACCAAGGCCGAAGGTTCGTCGCTCCTGTATATCGACCGCCACCTCGTCCACGAAGTGACCAGCCCGCAGGCGTTCGAAGGGCTGCGCTTGGCCGGGCGCAAAGTGCGCGCGCCGGAGAAGACGCTCGCCGTCGTCGATCACAACATCCAGACGACCGATCGCCGCGGCGGCATCGCCGATCCCGAGAGCCGCCTGCAAGTGGAGCAGCTCGCCGCGAACGCGCGCGAATTCGGCATCGAGTATTACAACGAGTTCGATCCCCGCCAGGGCGTCGTCCACATCATCGGGCCGGAGCAGGGCTTCACCCTGCCGGGAACGACGATCGTTTGCGGCGACAGCCATACTTCGACGCACGGCGCCTTCGGCGCGCTCGCGCACGGCATCGGCACGAGCGAAGTCGAGCACGTCTTGGCGACGCAGACGCTGATCCAGTCCAAGGCCAAGAACATGCGCGTCACCGTCGAGGGCGCGCTCGGCGAGGGCGTCGCAGCGAAGGACATCATTCTCGCCATCATCGGCCAGATCGGCGCGGCGGGCGGCACCGGCCACGTCATCGAATATGACGGCGAGGCGATCCGCGCGCTTTCGATGGAAGGGCGCATGACGGTGTGCAACATGTCGATCGAGGGCGGCGCGCGCGCCGGCATGGTCGCGCCCGACGACAAGACCTACGCCTATCTCGAGGGTCGGCCGAAGTCGCCCAAGGGCAAGTTGTGGGATCAGGCGCGACGCTATTGGGACTCGTTGCTCACCGACGACGGCGCGCGTTTCGACGCCGAAGTGCGGCTCGATGCGGCTAACCTGCCGCCCCTCGTCACCTGGGGCACCAGCCCGCAGGACGTCGTTGCGATCTCCGGCTTCGTGCCGCGCGTCGAGGACGGCGCGACCGAGCCGAAGCGCGCCTCGATCAAGCGCGCGCTCGATTATATGGGCCTGCGGGGCGGCGAGAAGATCGCCGACATCGCGATCGACCGCGCCTTCATCGGCTCGTGCACCAACGGCCGCATCGAGGACCTGCGCGCCGCGGCGAAGGTCGTCGCCGGCCACAGGGTCAACGAGCGCGTCGCCGCCATGGTGGTGCCGGGCTCGGGGTTGGTGAAGGCGCAGGCGGAGGCCGAGGGGCTCGACAAGATCTTTGTCGCCGCCGGCTTCGAATGGCGCGAGCCGGGATGCTCGATGTGCCTGGCGATGAACCCCGACAAGCTGCTGCCGGGCGAGCGCTGCGCCTCGACCTCCAACCGCAATTTCGAGGGCCGCCAGGGCTACAAGGGCCGCACCCACCTCGTCTCGCCGGCGATGGCGGCGGCCGCGGCGATCGCCGGGCGGTTCGTCGACGTGAGGGAGTGGCGCTAAGCGCGAAACATGAAAGTCGGCGATCTCCTCATCGACGAGAGCGAGATCGTCGAAAACTTCGTGCGCTCGTCCGGGCCGGGCGGCCAAAACGTCAACAAAGTCGCCAGCGCCGTCGAATTGCGCTTCGACGCGCGCCGCTCGCCGAGCCTGCCCAACGACATCGCCATCAAGCTGATCAAGCTCGCCGGCGCGCGCGCGACGCAAGACGGCGTCATCGTCATCTTCGCCCAGCGCTTCGCCAGTCAACCGCGCAACCGCGAGGACGCGCGTCAGCGCCTCGCCGCGCTCATCCTCAAGGCCCAACAGCGCGAAAAGCCGCGCCGTCCGACCCGCCCGACGCTCGCCGCCAAGACGCGCCGCCTCGACGAGAAAAGCCGCCGCGGCGCGGTGAAGGCGCTGAGGGGCAAGGCGAGGGCGGACTGAAACATCCCTCCTATTTCGTCTTCCCCAACCGCTTCAACCACCCCCGCGCCTGCCGCCGAACGTTGGCCGGCGCCGTGCCGCCGTAGGACCTGCGGCTCTTGACCGAGCGCTCGACGCCGAGCACGCCGAAAACCTCGTTAGTGATGCGCGGCTCGACCTTCTGCATTTCGGCGAGCGGCAGCTTTTCCAGCGCGACGCCGCGCGTCGAGGCCAGCGCGACGATGCGGCCCGTTACGTGGTGGGCCTCGCGGAACGGCATTTTCAGCGCGCGCGTCAGCCAGTCCGCGAAATCGGTCGCGGTTGCGTAGCCGGCGCCGGCCGCCGCCTTCATGCGCTTGGCGTCGGGGGTCATGTCCCTCACCATGCCGGTCATCGCCGCCAGACACAGCGACAGCGTCGCGACCGCGTCGAAGACGCCCTCCTTGTCCTCCTGCATGTCCTTGGCGTAGGCGAGCGGCAGGCCTTTCATCACGATCAGCAAGCCGACCAGCGCGCCGACGACGCGGCCGGTCTTGCCGCGCGCCAGTTCGGCCGCGTCGGGGTTGCGCTTCTGCGGCATGATCGAGGAGCCGGTCGAAAACGCGTCGGAGAGTCTTACGAAGCCGAACTGCGGCGTCGTCCACAACACGATCTCCTCGGCGAGGCGCGACAGGTGGGTCGCCGCAATCGCCGCGGCGGCGAGCGTCTCGAGCGCGAAGTCGCGGTCGGCGACGGAGTCGAGCGAATTGGCGGTCGGCCGGTCGAAGCCGAGCGCCTCGGCCGTCATATGCCGGTCGATGGGAAAGGAGGTGCCCGCGAGCGCCGCCGCGCCGAGCGGGCATTCGTTGAGACGCCCGCGTGCGTCGGCCAGGCGTCCGCGATCGCGCGCCAGCATCTCGACATAGGCGAGCAAATGGTGGCCGAAGGTGACCGGCTGCGCCGATTGCAGATGGGTGAAGCCGGGCATGACCAGCGCCGCGCATTCGAGCGCGCGCTCGGCTAACGCCCGTTGCAGCTCGGCTGCTTGGCCATCGAGCGCGTCGATCGCATCGCGCACCCACAGCTTGAAATCGACCGCGACCTGATCGTTGCGCGAGCGCGCGGTGTGCAGCCTGCCTGCGGCGGGGCCGACGAGTTCGGCGAGCCGCTGCTCGACATTCATGTGAATGTCCTCGAGCGCGCGCGAGAAGACGAAGGTTCCCGCCTCGATTTCGCCTTTGACTTGGGTGAGACCAGCGGCGATCGCCTCGGCGTCGGACGGGCCGATGATGCCTTGGGAGGCGAGCATGGCGACATGCGCCTGCGATCCCGCGATGTCCTGCATCGCCAGCTTGCGATCGAAGTCGATGGAGGCGTTGATTTCCTCCATGATCTCAGCCGGGCCGCCGGCGAAACGTCCGCCCCACATGGTGTTGCTCATGGTTGCAAGGCTCCGGATCGAACGATGAGTGAAAACGACAAGCGGAACCGCCGAATGGGCGTAGCTGGCGGCGCCGTCGCGCTGGCCGCCATGGCTACGCTTGCGCTGCTATATGGGAAAGCGCCGGGGCCCGGCAAGGCCGACGCCGATTGCCCCGCGTCCTCGGCCCAACTTGCCGCCCGTCTGACGCCGCTGGCGCGCGGGGAAATCGCCACGCTCGCCGTCGACAAGAACCCGAGGCCCGCCGCTCGAATCGCCTTCGACGGCCCCGTCGGAACTAAGCTGACGCTCGCCGACTTTCGCGGTCGCGCGGTTCTCTTCAATCTCTGGGCGACCTGGTGCGTTCCCTGCCGCGCCGAAACGCCCGCGCTCGATCGGCTGCAGGCGAAGGCGGGAGACCAAGACTTCGAAGTCGTCGCGGTCGACGTCGACACGACGCGGCTCGATCGGCCGAAAGCCTTTCTCGACGGCCTCGGCGTCAAGGCGCTGACGCGCTACGCCGATCCCAGCGGCGACGCGCTGGATGCGATGCGCGCCGCCGGCAAAGCACTGGGCCTGCCGACCAGTCTATTGATCGATCGGGAAGGCTGCGAGCTCGGCGTCGTCGCCGGCGCGGTCAAGTGGGACTCGCCCGACGCGCTGAAGGTCGTCGAGGCGCTGAAGGGCGGGTAAGGCGGTCCCTCACTCCCCGAACAAATGCAGCGCGACTTCGCGCAGATGGGGCGCGCGGCGGTGCTCGAACAGATAGACGCCCTGCCAGGTCCCCAGCGCCAGCGCGCCGCCGACCAGCGGGATCGACAGGCTGACGTCGGTCAGCGCGGCGCGCAGGTGCGCCGGCATGTCGTCGGGGCCCTCGTCCTGGTGGCGATAACGTCCGTCCTCGGGCGCCAGGCGCTCGAAGGCCGCTTCGAGGTCGTCGCGCACGTCCGGCGCCGCGTTCTCCTGGATGACGAGCGAGGCCGAGGTGTGGCGGCAGAACAGAGTCAGCAGCCCGGCGCGGAGGCCTTGCGCGTCGACCCAGCTCGCGACCTCGCGGGTGATCTCGTAAACGCCGCGGCCGCGGGTGCGGACGCGGATGGAAATGGCGAACTGGCGCACGGGCGGATCGTCCCTCGGGTGGGCGACGATGGCGCGGTCTCGGCGTCCCGCAAACCGGGCCGTCGCCAAAACGCATAGAACGCATATATGGACGCGCCCCGCCTCGACGCGAGGAGGCGGCGGCAGGACGGGATTCCCGCTTGCGCAGCAACGGCGGCTTCGCAGCTGCGCTCCGCGCCAACGAAACGGGCGCCCCGAAGGGCGCCCGTCGCTGGATTCAGGTCTGCGGCTGGGGCTCCAGGCCGGCGTCGGGGCCGAAGCTGCGCGGCTTGCCGGTGACGGGCACGGCGGCGCGCGGCGGGGCCGGCGGCTCCTTGTCGACCGAGTCGCGCGTCGGGCGAACGCCCTTGAGCAACCCGATGATTTCCTCGCCCGTCAGGGTCTCGAATTCCATCAGGCCGTTGGCGAGCGCTTCGAGATCGGCGCGGCGTTCGGTCAGGATGCGCGTGGCGGTGTCGTGCGCCTCGCTGACCAGCCGGCGCACTTCCTCGTCGATGGTCTTGGCCGTCTCCTCGGAGATGTTCTGCTGGCGGCCGAGCGAATAGCCGAGGAACACCTCGTCCTGGTTCTCGCCGTACATCACGGCGCCGAGCTTCTCGGAGAAGCCGAGCCGGGTCACCATCGCGCGCGCGATCTTGGTCACCTGCTGAATGTCGCCCGCGGCGCCCGAGGTCACCTTGTCCTTGCCGAACACCAGCTCCTCGGCGACGCGTCCGCCCATCGACATCGCCAGCATGGCGATGAGCTGTTCGTAGCTCTGCGAGATCTGGTCGCGTTCGGGCAGCGACTGCACCATGCCCAGCGCGCGGCCGCGCGGGATGATCGTCGCCTTGTGGATCGGCGTCGAAGCCGGCATGGCGATCGAGACCAGCGCGTGGCCCGCCTCGTGAAAGGCGGTCAGCCGCTTCTCTTCGTCGGTCATGATCATCGTGCGCCGTTCGGCGCCCATCATGATCTTGTCGCGCGCATCCTCGAACTCGGCGCGGGTGACGACGCGCTTGCCGCGCCGCGCGGCGAGCAGCGCCGATTCGTTGACGAGGTTCATCAGGTCGGCGCCGGAAAAGCCCGGCGTGCCGCGCGCCACCACTTTGAGATCGACGTCCGGCGCCAGCGGCACCTTGCGCACGTGCACCTTGAGGATCTTCTCACGGCCGATGAAATCGGGATTGGAGATGACGATCTGCCGATCGAAGCGGCCGGGCCTGAGCAGCGCCGGGTCGAGCACGTCGGGCCGGTTGGTCGCGGCGATGATGATGATGCCTTCGTTCTGTTCGAAGCCGTCCATCTCGACCAGCAACTGGTTGAGCGTCTGCTCGCGCTCGTCGTTGCCGCCGCCGAGGCCGGCGCCGCGATGGCGGCCGACCGCGTCGATTTCGTCGATGAAGATGATGCA
>JBEKBD010000051.1:0-25222 GCA_050015575.1 Roseiarcus sp.
GATCGCGCCGACGGCGGTGGTGGTCAGCCGGCGCTTCGATTTCAATACCTGGGATCGCGCGAGCCTGGGCAAGCCGTTCGGGCGCGGCGCAATCGTCATCGGCGACCTCATCTACGTCGCCCGCGACGCCGACGAGGCGGCGCTGGAGGCCGCCCGGCAGGCGGTCGAACGGGGGCTCGACGCGGCGCACGCGCGCGCCTATGCGATGATCGGGGCGCGCGATCCCGGCGCCGACCTGAGGCGCTCATGAGCCTGCCGCTGACGCTCGCCGCCTATCGGCTCGCCACGCGCATGGCCTCGCCGCTCAGCGGAATATTGCTGTCGCTCAGGCTCAACAAGGCCAAGGAAGATCCGTTGCGGGTCGACGAGCGGCGCGGGCTCGCCAGCGTGGCGCGCCCCGAGGGGCCGCTGGTCTGGCTGCACGGCGCCAGCGTCGGCGAGGCGCTGTCGCTGTTGCCGCTGGTCGAGCGCCTGACCCAGAGCGGGCGCGGCGCGCTGATGACGACCGGCACCGTCACTTCGGCGCGGCTGCTGGCGCCGCGCCTGCCGGCGGGGGCGCTGCACCAGTTCGCGCCGCTCGACGCGCCGCGCTTCATGCGCCGATTTTTCGCCTATTGGCGCCCCGATCTGGCGGTGATCGCCGAATCCGAGTTGTGGCCGAACATGATCGTGGAAGCGCGGCGCGCCGGCGCGCCCGTGGTCATGGTCAACGCGCGCATGAGCGTGCGGTCGTGGGCGCGCTGGCGGCACGCGTCCGCCTTCATCGCCGCGCTGCTCGCCATGATCGACCTCTGCCTCGCGCAGAGCGAGGCCGACGCCGAGAGGCTGATCGAACTCGGCGCGCCCGCGGTGCGGGTCGCCGGCAACCTCAAATACGACGCGCCGGCCCCGCCCGCCGACCGGCAGGAGCTGGCGGCGCTGGCCGGACTGACCTCGGGGCGGCAGATCTGGATCGCCGCATCGACCCATGACGGCGAAGAACGGATCGCTGCCGAGGCGCACCGGCGCGTCGCGCGGACTTTCCCCGACGCGCTGACCCTGATCGCGCCGCGCCACCCCGCGCGCGGCGAGGCGATCCTCGCGGAGTTGCAGGCGCTCGGGCTCGATTGCGCGCTGCGCTCGCGCGGCGACAAGCCCGAGCGCGAAACCGCGATCTACATTTGCGACACGATGGGCGAACTCGGCCTGTTCTATCGGCTCGCCGGGGTGGTGATGGTCGGCAAGTCGTTCGTCGGCGAGGGCGGGCAGAACCCGATCGAACCCGCCAAGCTCGCCAGCGCCATTCTGCACGGCCCGCACGTCGCCAATTTCGCCGACGTCTACGCGCTGCTCGACGAGGCGGGCGGGGCGGCGCTGGCGCGCGATGGCGAGGAACTCGGCGGCATGCTCGCCGCGCTGTTCGCCGATCCGGCGCGCCTGAGGGCGATGGCGCGGGCCGCCGCGAGAGCGGTGGAGACGCAGGGCGGGGCGGCCGATCGGGCGATGCAGGCGCTGGCGCCGTTTCTGCCGGCCGCCGCGCCGCGCGCGCTCGTATGATCGCCCCCGGCTTTTGGGCGCGCCGTCGCCCGGGCCTCGCCGCGCGCGCGCTTCAGCCGCTCGGCGCGCTCTACGGCCTGACGACGGCGCGGCGAATGGCGCGGCCGGGCGCGCGGGTCGAGGCCGCCGTCGTCTGCGTCGGCAATTTCGTTGTCGGCGGCGCCGGCAAGACGCCGACCGTGATCGCCGTCGCGCGCCTGCTGCGGGACGCCGGCGAACGCGTCGCATTCCTCTCGCGCGGCTACGGCGGCGCGGCGCGCGCCGAGCCGATCGAGGTCGACCCCGCGGTCCACGACGCCGAGAGCGTCGGCGACGAGCCGTTGCTGCTGGCGCGCGTCGCGCCGTGCTTCGTCGGCGCCGACCGGGTCGCGGCGGCGCGCCTGGCGATCGCGCGCGGCGCGAGCGTGTTGGCGCTCGACGACGGGCTGCAGAACCCCTCGCTCGCCAAGGATCTCTCCTTCGCGGTCGTCGACGGCGAGGCGGGGTTCGGCAACGGCCTATGCTTTCCCGCCGGGCCGTTGCGCGCGCCGCCGGCGCGGCAATCGCCGTTCGTCTCGGCCGCGGTCGTCATCGGCGGCGGAGCGGACGCGCTCGCCGTCTTCGCCGCGCTGGCGCCGGACAAGCCGATGTTTCGCGCCGCGCTGGCGCCCGACGCGGCCGTCGCCGCGACGCTCGCCGGCCGCCCCGTGCTCGCCTTCGCCGGGATCGCGCGGCCGGAGAAATTCTTCGCTACGCTCGAAGCGATCGGCGCGCGCGTGGCGATTGCGCGCCGCTTCGCCGACCACCATCGCTATGCTCCCAACGAAGTCGAAGCGCTGATCGCCGAGGCGGCGGCGCGCGGCCTGACGCCGCTGACGACGGAAAAGGACCACGTGCGCCTCGCGCCCGCCTATCGACGCGCGATCCTCGCCCTGCCGGTGACCCTGCGCTTCGAGACGCCGGCGCCGATCGCGGCGCTGCTCGCCGCCGCGCTGGCGGCCCGGCGGGCGCGGTGAGGCCAACGTCGAGTCGTCAAGAGCTCATCCGTGTCCCGCCGCGGGGAATCTCAACGGGTTGGGCGCCGTTTTCGGTCCCCTCCGCGATCGCGGTCGGCGCCGTCAAGGCCAGCGGCGGGGCGGGAAGAGCGAGCGGCGGCGGCTCGGGCGCCGCCAAGCTCAGGGCGTGATACTTGTCGAGCTGAGCCATCACCTTCAGCAACGGCTCGACCGCTTTCAGATCGCCGTTTTCGAGATTGAGGTCGACGACGCGCATCGCCTTGGTCAGCCGCATCACCTGCAACCGAACATAGTGCGCGCCGCCGTCGAGCCGGCGCTTTTCGACTGCCCGTTCGATCGCGCGCCGCACGGTCTTGACGCTGAGTTCGAGCTTGTCGGCGATCGTCTCGCAGGCGTAGCCGGAGACGACGAGGTCGAGAATGTCCTCGTCGCGGCGCGCGCGCTGCCGCCGCCGCTCGCGCGCCGCCTCGCGCATCCGCGCCCGCGCCGACCGCCCTTCTCCGCCGCCGTCCATCGCCATGCTCCTCTCCCGCCCGAGCCGAAGCGGCGGGATGAAGAATAGGATAGCGCGGTTTCTGAATTATAGAAAGTCATTGTTGGCGCGAGAGCAGAAACACTTGGGTTATCAGAGTGTTGGAGGTGCATTGTGGCGACCGCGGGCCAACGGGGGACATGACACGCGATGCGTCATTGCCGGACCCGTTAATGAATCAGGGGGTGATGTTGACGATGTACACCACCTCCGCGCGGTCAGGAAATGCCGAGTGCCTGCCCTGCCGAAAAGACTCAGTCCGGGATCGGATCAGCTTCCACGGCGGAATTAATGGTTGCGAGTATTTCCTTCTTTCGCGACGCCAAAAATTCCTCGTAAAGCTGCGCCGAAAACTCCTTGAGCACGATTCGTGGATTGATCAAATGTTCGGTAAGGACGTCTTCCAAAGGTTGATCGCCGACGATTTCGCGGTTCGCAAGATATACATGAGGGGCGAGGTTTCCGATGGCAGAGTTCGTGCTGCGAACCAGCGGTGTACGATTAGCTATGTTGTTGACCTTTTCGCCTCTAAAGCCGTTCGGCGCCAGGAACCCCTTGGGATAAATGTGGTGATCCTCGATTTCCTCCCACCGAGCTGCAGCGAGGCTCTTACGTTCTGCACCAAGGTCACGCACCTTCCTCGCGAGAAGCAGTGATATTACGCCCCGGTATACTGCGTTATCAACCCGCGACACGTCGTCAAGGATTGAAGTTCTATAAGAAAACTCCTTTACAGCGTCCGGCTCCTGACCCCTATTATCAATCCAGCCCTCTGACTCGCCTTCCTGCCCCAACCACTGACGAACCGTTCTCTGAATTTTTGTTTCAGTCGCGCTTATGAAATATTGGGAGAATACGCACCGCCAATACCATTTATCAAGCAGACGGAAGCTATCTGCGCCTCGTTTGAACTTATCAGACGCGAGTATTATCGCTAGCGGCGCAATTATATCGACAAACGGTACGAAACGCTCTCCAAAGCATCCATACCTTTCAGTCAATACCTCAAGCGCATGCTCCAGAGAATCAACAGCGAAATTCCAATGATTACGGATCACCGCGGGAGGCAATTCGAGTATTTCGCCGCGCCGCGCAGTTTGCTTTTCTCTAAGAGCGATAATTCTCGGGATAGAGATCGGTGCAATGCCTTCGCCCTCCGGATCAAACAATTTTATTGATACCCGATCTAGCGCGAGATCCAACATATCTCGGAGCTTCATCCCTTCCGGATAGCAACGCGCTACGAGCAAATCGAAAACCGTCAGCCGCTTCCCCGTTGTATTAATGGTCTCGAAAACCGTGCATATTACGTCGGATGACGTACCTTTCTTAATTTCTTCATAGTGAACTTGATATCCAGTGATTTTCTCGATAAATCGCCGTATGAAATCCGATTGTAGTTGAGATAGAGAATCGAATTTATCCTTGTCGCCTCCAGCCTTAGAGAACGTAAAGTCAGACAACCATTTGCTGTAATCAGTTCCACGCGGTTTTTGAAATATGATATCTAGAGGGAATAACGCGGCAGATTGTTCGCTTGCGGTAGTTGACAATGTCGCTTTAACATCTTTTTCCTTTTCAAAGCAGACTAGTTCTTCGACTTCAGAGTTTCGCAGACCGGCGTTCTCCAGGAACCGCCCGTAATCGAAATAATATCGGCCCGGGTAACGGTCAACATTAAAACTATTAGTGAAGGCCCTGTAGCACGATGTTAACCTTTGTTGCCCGTCCAACACTATTCTCGTGTCGCCCTTTGACCGTCCTCCTTGCGTGATAGTCACACCATCAAGCGGTCTATGACCATAAATCTCGGGACTTTCCATAAAGAGAAGTCCACCTATCGGATATCCATTTAAGAGAGAGGCCAGCAATTTCGTTACGTCGGACGGCTTCCATACAAAGTCGCGTTGAAAATCGGGCAAGACCAGACGACATTCGTTAGCCTGTTCAATCAAGGTCTTCAGGAGTTCGGACGGCATTAGCTAAACCTTCCTGTTGGAAAGGACGGCTATGTATCGTATTTATGTGGTTATGTAGGGACTCCAATCATCTGTCGTGCCCGAGAGTTCCCCATGACGGTCGCCGAACACAATCAGCATGACCGGAGCCTCGCCGGCTGGGCCGCTGTCTCGGGCCGCCGCGATCCGCCGTCGATCTGTTGGCGAGACCCTTTTCCGATTGAAATGGGCTGTCAAGGGTTTCGACCGCCGGCGGTGGCGCGCTTTCGCGCGGCCTTGACAGCCGATTTCAATCGGAATTCTTGCGTTCAAGAGATCGATGGCGAATAGCGGCGGCCCCTTCGTTCGATCCCGGGTCGGCACCGGTCGCGAGTTATTGCTTTCAGCCGTTGGCGTAAGCCGCGTCGATCCGCCGCTCTCAGCGCGCGATCGCCGCTTTCGTCCCGCCGGTCAGGCGCAGCAGGTCGGCGGGCGTCAGGCGGAACGCCGCGTTGGGCGTCCCCGCCGCGTTTTGCTCTTGACGCGCGCCGCGCTTTGGCCAGTCTCGGCGAAGTCGACGCGTTCGCCAGGAGATGTCCCGATGAAGCCTTTCCCCTTGATCGTCCTCGCCGCTCTCTCGCTCGCCGCGTGCAATTTCGCGGCCCTCGCGTGGGAGGCCGCCGCGCCGGCGCCCGGTTCGATCGACGTGACGCCGCAGGACTTCCACATGCCGTCGGGCGAGGGCTGCGCCGGCGACGTCGCGCGCTATCGCGCGATCACCGACAACGATCTCGCCATGGGCCACGTGGCGAAATCCGTTTACAGTCAGATCAAGAAGGAGATCGCCGCGGCCGAGGCGCAGTGTTCGGCAGGGCATGACGCCGAGGCGCGCGCGGCCGTCCTCGCCTCGCGCCAGCGCCATGGCTATCCCACCGGGCTTTGAGCGAACGCGGCGCGGAGAAAGTCGACGACGAAGGGCGGCGAACGCTTTTCGTCGATGTCCTCGGGCGCGCGCACGATGTGCAGCGTCGCCAGTTCGGCGTCGGGGTCGGCCGCGAGGAACGCGTCGACGCGCGCCTTCCTCCTCGAGTTCGCGCGCCGCGCTTTGCTCGAGATCGACGCGGCCGGCGAAAACGTCCTTCGGGTCGGGGGTGCCGCAGGGAAAATAGATCGCGCCGGCGTTGAGGGTGTGCGCGGCCATCTCGCCGAGCAGAAAGGCGCCGTCCCGGCTCGCCAGCGCCGCCGCCGAGAAGGCGTTGCAGACCTGCGCGTCGGGATAGCCGAAATCCCGCCAGGCGATGAACGCCGCGTAGTCGGTCTCGAAAAAGGCGCCGCGCAGAGCTTGCGCGCCGTCGGCGCGCCGCTCCAGGGCGTGTTCGCCGAGCAGCAACACGCGGCCGTTGTAAAGGCGCGGCTTGGCGGCGAGGCGCGTGCGCCAATGGGCGGCGATCGCCGCCGCTTCGGCCTCGGCGAAAGGCCACGGCCGCGCGACCAGCGCCAGGTCGAGTTCGGCGAGTTCGACGATGCGCGACGCGGTCATATTTCGATCGCGCCTTCGGCGACCAGCGCCACCAAGCCGCCGATGGTGACCGACTTCAGCGCGCCGCCCTCCGTTTCCAGGCCGAGCGCGATCTCGCTTCGGCGGTCGATCTCGAGACCCTGTTCGATGACGAGCGAATGCTCGCCGTCGGCCGGCGGCTCGAACTCCGTGACGACGCCGGCGAAGGCGGAGGCGGCGGACCCCGTCGCCGGGTCTTCCCTGACGCCCCAGCCCGCGGCGAACATCCGCGCGCGATAGGCCACGCCGGCCCGGGTCGTCTCGCCCGTATAGAGATAGACGCCGGGGCCGCCGTCGGCGCCCCAGGCCCAGCGGTCCGGGTCGGCCTTGCCGAGCGCCGCGGCGCCGGCGATCGGCGCGAAGAGAAAATCGACGCCGGCGCCGTAGACGGTCGGCCGATGCGCGCCGAAGCCGATATCCGCCGGCTCGAGGCCGAGACGCGCGGCGATCTCGGCGGCGGAAGGCGCCGCCGCGCCCCGTTGCGGCAATTGCGGCGCGGTGAAGGTCGCCGCCAGCGCCTGGCCGCGGCGATGGCGGGCGACGCAGACGACTTCGCCGATGGGTTCCTCCAGCACCAGGCGCAAATCCTGCGCCGCGAGCAGGTCGCTTGCGCGCAGGTGCGCGAGCAGCGCCGCCGCGCCGACCGTCGGATGCCCGGCGAAGGGCATTTCGCGCGCCGGGGTGAAGATGCGCAACGCCGCCGTGTTGACGGGATCGCGCGGGGCGCGGACGAACACCGTTTCGGACAGATTGAACTCGCGCGCGACGAGCTGCATGCGCTTGTCGTCGAGGCCTTCGCCGTCGATCACCACCGCCAGCGGATTGCCGGCGAACAGCGCATCGGTGAAGACGTCGAGGGTGTAAAATTGGCGGCGCATCGGGCGCTCCTATAGGCGTTGCGGGCGAAACCGACGCGGTGGCCTGACGATCTCGTCCTGCGCCGCGACGATCGCCAGTTCGCGCGCGCCGGCCTTGGCGGTCGCCGCGACGACGGCGTAGACGGCGGAGCCGGCGCTGGCAAGCGCTTGCGGCGTCGAGCCCGAGCGCAGCCAATGGAAGAAGAACAGCGCGGCGACGAGATCGCCGGCGCCGTTGACCGCGATCGGCAATTTCGGCGTGCGCAGGCGCCAGAGTTCGCCGCCCTCGCAGGCGATCATGTCGAGCGCATCGGGGGGCGTGTCGGCGAGACGAAGCGAGGTGACGAGCATCGTCTGCGGACCGCGCGCCCGCAGCCGCGCCAGCGCCGCCCGCGCCTCGGCGACGTCGCCGACCGGGCGCTCGGCGAGCAAGGACAGTTCGAACGCGTTGGGGGTCAGCACTCTCGCGGCGGGCAGCGCTCGCTCGGCGAGGAACGCCGCGACGCCGGCGTCGACGTAGGCGCCGCGCTCCTCGTCGCCGATGACGGGATCGCAGCAGTAAGCCGCGCGCGGGTTCGCCGCCTTGACGGCCGCGACGGCGCGCAGCGCCGCTTCGCCGATCTCGGCCGCGCCGAGATAGCCGGAGAGGACGCCGTCGCAGCGCGCCAGCGCGCCGATCGCCCGAAGGCCGTCGACGCAGTCGTCGATCAGCGCGGCGTCGAACGCTCGCCCGCGCCAGCCGGGATAGCCGGCGTGGCTGGAGAATTGCACGGTATGGATCGGCCAGACCTCGCCGCCGAGCCGTTGCAAGGGAAAGACGGCGGACGAATTGCCGACATGGCCGTAGACGACGTGGGACTGGATCGAGAGCAGGGTCGGCGCCATGGCGGCAGGGGACGACGATTCGCGGCTTTCGTCAAAAGCGCCCTTGCGCCGCGCCGACGGCGTCAGGGCGAGGCCGGCGCCGCGCCGTGGGCCGCGCAGGCCGCCGGCGGCGCCGCAGCGGCGACCGGCGCGCCGCCGCCCAGCAGCAGCAGCCTCGCGAACCTCGCGCCGCGATCCGCGTCGGAGACGCCGATGCGCGGCACCGCGAACCGATCGTCGCCCGCGCCCGCCCGCCGCCCGCCGACGATGAACGCCGCGCTGTAGCCGGCCGCGACGGCGGCGCGCTCGAGATCGGGGTTGAAGACGCCGTACGGCCAGGCGAGATAGGGCACCGGCCGTTTGAACCGCGTCTCCAGCGTCGCCTTCGAGCCTTGGAGTTCGTTGACGACGAAGGCGGCGAAGTCGGCCGGGCGCTTGCTCGCGCGCGCGTAGTTGAAGTTTGGGTGCGTGGAAGTGTGCGACTGCACGTCGACCAGCCCCGACTTCGTCATCTCGTCGATCTCACCCCAGGTCAGCTCGGCGCTCTCCATGGAAACGACGTGGGCGACGACGAACAGCGTCACCGGGACCCCGTGGCGCAGGATGATCGGAAACATCTCGGTATATTGCGAGCGCCAGCTGTCGTCGACGGTGATGACGACCGTGCGCGGGTCGATCCGCCCGCCGCTGCGCAACGCGTCGACCACCTCGCCGAGCCGCGCGACCTTGTAGCCGTGGTCGGCGAGCCAGTTCAGCTGCTGCTCGAAGACCGGCGTCGTCACCGTCATCGACGAGCCGGCGCGGCTCGCGTCGAAGCGGTGGTAGAGCAGAATCGGCACGCTCGAGTCGGCGGCGCGGGAGGGAATCACGCTCGCCGCCCAGCCGACCGCCGCCGCGGCGATGAGCGCCGCCGCCATTCCGACCCGCTTCAGCATGGCGCTGGCCCCCCTCGCGGCCGCGACGCTCGAACCGTCCCTCGTCTAGATGCGCCAGTTCGGGCGCGGCGACTTGATCATGATCATCTCCGCGACGTTCTGACGCGCGAGCAGGCCGCCGCTACGCCTTGCGCGGCGCCTCGGTGGGGAAGCGGGAGAGGATGGCGGCGACCTCGTCGTCCGTCACCTGGCGGAAATCGGCGTAGAAGGCGCTGACGGCGTCGAAGCGCCGCGGCGCCTCGAGACAAACCAGCGCGTCGACTTCGCCGCGCAAGTCTTCGATGGTCTCGCGGGCGGCGACGGGAACGGCGAGCGCCAGTTCGCTCGGCCCGCGCTTGCGGATCGCCCGCAGGGCGGCGCGCGCGGTCGCGCCGGTCGCGACGCCGTCGTCGACGACGATCGCGGCGCGCCCGGCGATTTCGGCGCGCCGCCGCTCCCCGAGGAAGCGCCGCCGCCGGCGCTCGATCTCGGCGAGCTCGCGCGCGCACGCGGCGGAAAACTCGCGCTCGCCGACCCCCGCGGCGGCGATCACCTCTTCGTTGCGGACCACGATGGGCGCTTCGCCGTCCACCACCGCGCCCATGGCGAGTTCGGGCTGGCCGGGCGCGCCGACCTTGCGCACCAGAACGACGTCGAGCGGCGCCGCGAGCGCCGCCGCGATCTCCGCCCCGATCGGCGCGCCGCCGCGCGGCAACGCGAGCACCACCGGATGGCGGTCCTTGTACGAGGCCAGCGCTCGCGCCAGCTTGCGCCCGGCCTCGGCGCGATCGGAAAAGGGCATCGCCTGGGTCCCCTGGCTCGCGACGTCCGGCTCGGCGGCGAGTGCGCCCCGCGCCGATCGCGCGCCCTTCTCGGCCCGAGCCGGCGCGGCCGCATTGATCTGACGCCGTTCGCGGCGGCGCTGCAAGTTGACCAATCCGTCGGCAAGTGGTTTCACCGCGCCGGGCGTCGTTGGTCGACGATCGCCCGGCGGATGCTGGAGGGAGGACGGCGGTTATGGAAGCGAGCGTGGCTCTGCAAGAAGACGTCCGCCGCTTGGCCGAGCAGGAGCGCCTGCTCGTGTTTTCTCGATTTGGACCCGAAGAGGCTTGGGCGCTCGGCAACATCGTGCGCGAAGTCGCCGTGGCGCACGGCGCGCCGATCGCCATTGACGTCTCCTTGCGCGACCGGACGCTCTTCCATTGCGCGCTGCCGGGGAGCACCACCGATAACGCCGAGTGGATCCGGCGCAAGCGCAACACCGTGCTACGGCTCTGGCGCTCTTCCTACAGGGTAGGGCGGTCGCTGGCGCTATCGGGCGAAACGCAGGAGGCGGCGCATGCGTTGCCGCTCGCCGACTACGCCGTGCACGGGGGCGGTTTCCCGCTTCTGTTGCAGGGCGTGGGCTGCATCGGAGCGATAACGGTCTCCGGCCTGCCGCAGCGCGACGATCATACGCTGGCGTCGGACGGACTCGCGGCGCTTTTGAAAGTGGACCTGTCGGCATGCCGGCTGGCGGCCGAGCCAGCCTAGCGCCAAGACGAAGAACGCCGCCGCGACTCGCCTCGCGCCGGCGTGAATTCGAACTCGGACCGGGACTTTTCCGATGGATGAACGCGCTCTTTATGACTTGGCCTGCGTCGAACTCCGATGTCCGAGGTGCGGCGGCCGGACGCGGCAAATCGACAAGGACACGACGTCCGGTCGCGACATGCGCGAATATGGCTGCGAGGCGTGCGGCTGGAATCACGTGTTCGATCTTGGCGAGGCCCTGTGGAAGACGATGTCCGACGCCAAGAGCCGCGCGTCCGGGGAATGAACCGGCTTCCGCGTGAAGCGCTCGCGAAAACCCTCGCGCCAACCCGGATTACGGCGATGGGGATTGCCTGACAGCGCTCTCTATCCTCATCCCGCCGCCGTCAGCTTCAGCCCCATCGCCTTCATGACGCCGAGCAGCGTCGTCGATTGCGCATCGCCGCTTTCGCTCAGCGCTTTGTGCCGCGAGGCCCTGGCGCCGCCCGGCCCCCTACCGCTCCCGCATCGCCTCGGAGGCGACTTTGGCGAGGGGGGAAAGGAGATAGTCGATCACCCGGCGGCTGTCGGTCTTGATCTCGACGGAGACGGTCATGCCGGGGGTCAGGCGGATCGTGGCGCCGCCGATCTTCATCGTGTCGTTATCGAGCTCGATCGTCACGGGAAAGACGAAGGCCTCTGGCTGTCCGGGCGCGCTCGTCGGCGCGGCGTTGGCGGCGTTGGCCGAGGAGGTGGCGTTGGCCAAGGCGCGCTTGGCTTGCTGCTCGTCGACCGCTTCCGAGGCGATGCGGACGACCTTGCCGTGCGCGACGCCGAACCGGGTGTAGGGAAACGCGTCGACCTTGACCGCCGCGTCCTGGCCGAGCTTGACGAAGCCGATGTCGAGATTGGCGACCAGCGCCTCGACCTGCAGCGGCCCGCCATTGGGCGTCACGACGGCAAGCTGTTGCCCGGTGGTGACGACCTGGCCGATGGTGGTCACCGCCACCTGCTGCACGACGCCGTTGATCGGGGCGTAGAGTTTGGTGCGCGCGCGCCGGGCGGCCGCCTTGGCCAGGGATTGCCGCGCTTCGTCCGCCTTGCGCGCCGCGTCGGCGAGCTTGTTCTCGTTGTCGGCCATGAACTGGGCCAGCGTCTTGGTCTTTTCGCTTTGCAGCTCCGCGAACCCCGCGTTGGTCTCGATGAGCTGACCCTGGTCGGACGCCAGCATCGATTGTGATTTTTCCAGCTCTTCCTTCGCATCATAGAGATTGATCTTGGTGCCGACCCTCAAGTCGATCGCTTCCTGCCGGGTGTCGACGCGTTGCGTCAGCGTCTCGATCAAGGTGTCCTGGAAGGCGATGCTCATGCGCAAGCGCTCGCGCGTCGCCTCCTTCTGCGCCATTTGCTTGTCGAGGTTCGTCAGCGTGTCGGCGAGCTGGGTCAGGTCGGCGGCGAGCACCGCCTGCTCGCGCAGGCGAAACGTCGAGGGGACCGCGTCGTCCCAGGCGATTCTGCCCTCGGCGTCGGCGGCGACCGCTTCGAGCTGGGCAAGCGCGGCGTCCTGCTCGCTTTGCCCTGACGGAGGCGGCGACTCGCGCAGCACGGCGCGGACCGTGTCGATGGCGAAGCGCCGACGCGCGATCTCGGCGAGGCTCGCGTCGAGCGCGTCGCGCGCGGCGTTTTCGTCGGCGGCCGCCTCGGCCGGATCGAGTTCCAACAGAAGGTCGCCGATCTTCACGCGGCTGCCGTCGTCGACGTGGATCGCGGCGATCTTTCCCGGATCGAGCGGCTCGATCACCTTGGCGCGCCCCGCCGTCTCGATCTTGCCCGGCGCCACCGCGTGCACGTCGAGCTGGCCGAAGAACGACCAGGCCAGCGCGGCGGCGACGAAAGCGCAGATCGTCAGCATCAGCGCGACGGGCAAGGGCGCGGGCGGCGTCTCGAGAATCTCCAAGGCGGCGGGCAGGAATTCGCGGTCGCGTCCGGCAATCGAAGGCGGCGGGGATTTGCCCGGCTGGGGCGGCGGCGCGGCCCTCTCGTTCATCAGCCGGCCCTCGCTTGGTCGGTTTGCAAAGTCCACAGGTGGGCGTAGAGGCCGTCGGGGCGCGCGAGCAATTCCTCGTGGGTTCCCACTTCGACGATTTCCCCCTTGTGCATGCCGACGATGCGCGTGCACGGACGCACCGCCGCGAGGCGATGCGCGATGATGAGGACCGTGCGTCCGCGCACGATCGCGCGCATGTTGTCCTGCACGATGCGTTCGCTCTCGTAGTCGAGCGCCGAGGTCGCCTCGTCGAAAATGAGAATGCGCGGATTGGTCGCCAGCGCGCGGGCGATGGCGATGCGCTGTCGCTGCCCGCCGGAAAGATTGGCGCCGCGCTCCTCGATGATCGTATCGTAGCCCTGCGGCAATTGGGCGATGAACTCGTCCGCCCCCGCCAGCTTGGCCGCCTGCATCACCCTGACCCTCGCCGCCGCGGGATCGCCCAGCGCGATGTTTTCATGGATCGTCCGATTGAACAAAATATTTTCCTGCAGCACGACCCCGATCTGGCGGCGCAACCAACCCGGATCGAGCTGCGCGGCGTCGATCCCGTCGATCATGACCTGGCCGAGCTGCGGGCTGTAGAGACGCTGGATGACCTTGGCGAGGGTCGATTTGCCGGAGCCGGATTGGCCGACGAAGCCGATCACTTCGCCGGCGGCGATCGACAGATTGACGTTGCGCAACGCGTCGGCCGCATCGGGCCGATAGCGCAGCGTCACGTTGCGCAACTCGATCGCGCCGCGCGGCGGCGGCAAGGTCAAGAGGTTCTGCGGCACGGGTTCGGGCGGCGAGTTGAGGATGTCGCCGAGCCGGGCCACCGAAACCTGCACCTGCTGAAAATCCTGCCAGAGCTGCGACAGGCGCAAGATCGGTTGCACCACTTGGCTGGCGATCATGTTGAAAGCGATGAGTTCGCCTACGGTCATCGCCCCGTCGATCACCGACAGCGCGCCGAAGAACAGGATCAGCGCGGTCGTCACCTTGCTGACGTATTGAATCAGGTTCTGGCCGAGCGAACCGAGGATGCCGGTGTCGAACGAAGTTCGGACATAGGCGGCCAGCCGCTCTTCCCATTGCGATTGCATGACCGGCTCGACGCTCGCCGCCTTCAGCGTCTGCGCGCCGACGATCGACTCCACCAAAAATTGCTGCGAGCGGGCGCCGCGATTGAACTTCTCGTTGATCTGCTCGCGCAGCGCCGGCCGGATCAGGGCGGCGATGACGACGTAAAAGGGAATCGACCCGAGAACGACGAACGTCAGCTTGGCCGAATAGATGAACATCACGACGAAAAAGACCAAGGTGAACACGAGGTCGAGCAGCGAGGTCAGCCCTTGTCCGGTGAGAAAGCTGCGAATCGTTTCCAGTTCGCGCACGCGCGCCACGGTCTGCCCGGCCGCGCGCGTCTCGAAATAAGCCAACGGCAGGCGGAACAAATGGTGGAACAGCCGCCGGCCGAGCTCGACGTCGATGCGGTTGGTGGTGTGGCTCAGCGTGTAGGCGCGCAAGAACTGCAAGATCGACTCGAACAGCCCGAGCGCGACCATGCCGACGATCAGCACCACAAGGGTCGACATGCCTTTGTGGACCAGCACCTTGTCGACGACGAGCTGGAAGAAGATCGGCGTCACCAACGCGAACAGCTGCACGAACAGCGAGGCGACCGCCACCTCGATGAGCGGCTTGCGATAGCGGACGATCGACGGCAGGAACCAGCGAAAGCCGAAGGTGTTGGGATCGGCGCCCGCGCCGCCGAGACGGCGCGTGATCAGCACCGCCTCGCCGGACGAAAGCGCCGCGACCTCCTCGACCGAACCTTCCCGCACGGCGTGACTGATCGGATCGACTACGCGCACTCGCCCTTTTGACGAACCCACGGCGAGGACCGCGAAGCCGCCGCTCTTCAGGCCGATGATGGCGGGATAGGGAATGGCGGCGAGTCGCTCGGCCGTGACGCCGCGCAGGATGCGCGACCGCAACTGCACGATGTTCGCGCCGCGCACGATGTCCTCGGCGTCGGCCGGACGACCGGTCAAGGCGAGCTGATGGCGCAGTTGCAGCGGATCCGCCGCGATCCGGTAATAGCCCGCGATAAGGGCGAGGCCGCTCAAGCCGGCGTCGAGCGCTTGCGCCGGGGGCGGCGAAGGCGCTTCGGTATTGACAATGCCGTCGGTCATTCAACCATCCGTCTCGACGCGCCGCCGACCGACGCGTCCTCGACAATTGCCAGATCGCGCATCTTAGCACAAACGCAACCTTCGCCTGCTGCGCCGAGAATTGGCGCCGGCGACGACGCCTCACGGCCGAATGCACATTACCATGCATTGCCGCAATCAAGGCATGGCCAACGTTCAATCGCGTCAACCCGGTCGAGAGGGCGCCTCGCCGCGACGGCGGCTGGCCCGCGCTGGCCGGTCGCGAGCGGCCGCCGCTGGCGCAGGAGGGACGCGCGGCGTCTACCCCCTGCGCCGCTTGCCCGGATGCAACGCCGCCTCGAGGATGTTGTGGCTGGCGCCGATCACCAGCGACGACGAGCCGACGATCAGCGGGTCGGGGCCGACGACGACGCGGTGGTCCTTGTTGTCGTAGGGCAGGGAGGAGAGGAAGTGCAGCATGCAGGCGAGCCGGGCGCGCTTCTTGTCGTCGGATTTGATGATCGTCCACGGCGCGTCGGCGGTGTCGGTGTTGAAGAACATCGCCTCCTTGGCCTCGGTGTATTCGTCCCATTTGTCGAGCGAGGCCTTGTCGATCGGCGAAAGCTTCCATTGCTTGAGCGGGTCGGTCTCGCGGGCCCGGAAGCGGCGCTTCTGCTCCTCGCGCGTCACCGAGAACCAGTATTTGTACAGTCGCACCCCCGAGCGCACGAACATCCGCTCGAGGTCGGGGCACTGGCGCATGAATTCGAGGTATTCGTTGGGCGTGCAGAAGCCCATGACGCGCTCGACGCCGGCGCGGTTGTACCAGGAGCGGTCGAGGAAGACGATTTCGCCGGCGGCGGGAAGGTGAGCGATATAGCGCTGGAAATACCATTGCGAGCGCTCGCGCTCGCTCGGCTTGTCGAGCGCGACGATGCGCGCGCCGCGCGGGTTCAAGTGCTCCATGAAGCGCTTGATGGTGCCGCCCTTGCCGGCCGCGTCGCGCCCCTCGAACAGCATGACGATCTTCTCGCCGGTCTCTTTGATCCAGGCCTGCGCCTTGAGGAGCTCGGCCTGCAGCGGCTCCACCCGCTCCAGATAGGCCTTTTCGCCGACTTTGGTCTTGTAGGGGTAGTCGCCGGTCTCGAAGGCGCGGCGGATCGCGTCGGGATCGCGACGCGAGGGCGGCTCGATCTTGAGCGGCCTCGCCGCCTTCCGGGCGACGAAAGCCGGCCCGAGGGGAGCCCTCGAGAACGCCCGCGCCGGCGCGAGCGCGGCCTTGCTCAGCGGCTCGGCTCGCGGCCCAAGCGCGCCCTCGGCCGACGCCGCGGCCGTCGCCGTCGGCGCGAGGGCCTCGTCTTCCGCCGTGGGCGCGCTCGGCGCGCCGGCCTCGAACGGAACGTCCCTCGTATGGCTGTCGTCGGTCGTCATGAATCCCTCCCCCGCCGCCCAGCGTCGGCCGGAGCTGACGACATAACACGCGACTCTTCACGGGAGGTTAGCGCCGCTCCGCCGGCTTGGCGGCGCGCCCCCCCCGCGCGCGCGGCCGCTTGCGCCCTTCCCCCCGCGGCAATTCTCGTCTAGTACGGCCGACGGTCCGTCGCTCGGCGCCGACGCGGCGGCGGCCCTCTCGAGGCCGCGACGGCCTTCGCAGGAGGACGCCTCGCGGCTCGAAGCCCGCGGCGCGGCCTCTTTTTTTGCGCGCCGGCGCATGGAATCGAGCGCGCCGGCTTCGGCGCGAGCGCAGAGGAATCGATGCCCAAACGGACCGACATTTCCACCGTCCTGATCATCGGCGCCGGGCCGATCATCATCGGTCAGGCGTGCGAATTCGATTATTCCGGGACCCAGGCGTGCAAAACCCTACGCGCGGAGGGCTACCGCATCGTGCTCATCAATTCCAATCCCGCCACCATCATGACCGATCCGGACATGGCGGACCGCACCTACGTCGAGCCGATCACGCCCGAAATCGTCGCCAAAATCATCGCCAAGGAGCGCTACGCGGTTCCCGGCGGCTTCGCGCTGTTGCCGACCATGGGCGGCCAGACCGCGCTCAACTGCGCGCTGTCGCTCAACAAGATGGGTGTCCTCGAGCGATTCGAAGTCGAAATGATCGGCGCGACGGCGCAGGCGATCGACAAGGCCGAGGACCGCGCCCTGTTCCGCGAGTCGATGAAACGAATCGGCCTGACGACGCCGCGCTCGCACCAAATCAAGACGCTCGCCAAGGCGCTTGCGGCGCTCGACGACATCGGCCTTCCCGCGATCATCCGGCCGAGCTTCACCTTGGGCGGCACCGGCGGCGGCGTCGCCTACACCCGCAACGAATTCATAGAGGTCGTCGAGCGCGGCGTCGACGCCTCGCCGACGCACGAAGTCCTGATCGAGGAAAGCGTCCTCGGCTGGAAGGAATTCGAAATGGAGGTCGTCCGCGACAAGGCGGACAATTGCATCATCGTCTGCTCGATCGAAAACGTCGACCCGATGGGGGTGCACACCGGCGATTCGATCACCGTCGCGCCGGCGTTGACCCTGACCGACAAGGAATACCAGATCATGCGCGACGCCGCGATCTCGGTGTTGCGCGAGATCGGCGTCGAGACCGGCGGCTCCAACGTGCAGTTCGCCGTCAATCCTCGAGACGGCCGCATGGTCGTCATCGAAATGAACCCGCGCGTGTCGCGCTCCTCCGCGCTCGCCTCCAAGGCGACCGGCTTTCCCATCGCCAAGGTCGCGGCGAAGCTCGCGGTCGGCTACACCCTCGACGAAATCGCCAACGACATCACCGGCGGGGCGACGCCGGCCGCGTTCGAGCCGACGATCGACTACATCGTCACCAAGGTTCCGCGCTTCGCGTTCGAGAAGTTCCCCGGCGCCGAGCCGGTGCTCACCACCGCGATGAAATCGGTGGGCGAGGCGATGGCGATCGGCCGCACCTTTCCCGAATCGCTGCAGAAGGCCATGCGCTCGCTGGAGACCGGCCTGACCGGCCTCGACGAAGTCGAGATCGAGGGCCTCGGCAAGGGCGACGACCGCAACGCGCTGCGCGCGGCGATCGGCAAGCCGTCGCCCGACCGTCTGCTCAAAGTCGCGCAGGCGCTGCGCTTCGGCATGAACGTCGGCGAAATCCACGAGGTCACGCGAATCGATCCCTGGTTCCTCGAGCGGGTCGCCGAGATCGTCGCGCTCGAAGACAAGGTCAGACGCCTCGGCCTGCCCGCCGACGCCGAGAACTTGCGCCTGCTCAAGGCGGCCGGGTTCTCCGATGCGCGGCTCGCGGCCCTCTCGGGGAGAGCCGAGGAGGACGTCGCCAAGGCGCGCGGCGCGCTCGGCGTCGCGCCGGTCTACAAGCGCATCGACACCTGCGCGGCCGAATTCGCTTCGCCGACCGCCTATATGTATTCGACCTACGAGGCGCCGTTCGCCGGCGCGCTGGCCTGCGAAGCGCGCCCCACGCGGCGCGACAAGATCGTCATTCTCGGCGGCGGGCCGAACCGCATCGGCCAGGGCATCGAATTCGACTATTGCTGCTGCCACGCCGCGTTCGCCCTGCGCGAGAAGGGCTACGAGACGATCATGATCAATTGCAATCCGGAGACCGTTTCGACCGACTACGACACCTCGGATCGCCTCTATTTCGAGCCGCTGACCGCGGAGGACGTGCTCGCCGTCCTCGCCAAGGAGCGCGAGGCGGGGACGCTGAAGGGCGTCATCGTGCAGTTCGGCGGCCAGACGCCGCTCAAGCTCGCTCACGACATCGAGCAGTCGGGGGCGCCGATTCTCGGCACTTCAGTCGATTCGATCGACCTAGCCGAGGACCGGGACCGCTTCAAGCGCCTGCTCGACAAGCTGGCCTTGAAGCAGCCCAAGAACGGCATCGCCTATTCGGTCGAGCAGTCGCGCCTCGTCGCCGCCGACCTCGGACTGCCGCTGGTGGTGCGCCCGTCCTACGTGCTCGGCGGGCGGGCGATGGCGATCATCCGCGACCAGGGCGAGTTCGACGACTATCTGCTCGGCGCGCTGCCGAGCCTGGTGCCGGCCGACGTCAAGGCGCGCTATCCCAACGACAAGACCGGCCAGATCAACACGGTGCTGGGCAAGAATCCGTTGCTGTTCGACCGCTATCTCTCGGACGCGATCGAGATCGACGTCGACGCGCTCGGCGACGGCAAGACCGTCGTCGTCGCCGGGATCATGGAGCATATCGAGGAGGCGGGCATCCATTCCGGCGACAGCGCCTGCTCGTTGCCGCCGCGCTCGCTCTCGGCCGAGACGATCGCCAAGCTCGAGGACGAGACGCGCAAGCTGGCGCTGGCGCTCGACGTCGGCGGCCTGATGAACGTGCAATACGCGCTGAAGGACGGCGAGATCTACGTGCTCGAGGTCAATCCGCGCGCCTCGCGCACCGTGCCGTTCGTCGCCAAGGTGATCGGCCTGCCGATCGCCAAGATCGCCAGCCGGGTCATGGCCGGCGAGCCGCTCGCCTCGTTCGACTTGCGGCTCGGCGGGCTGCGTCACGTCGGCGTCAAGGAAGCGGTGTTTCCGTTCGCGCGCTTCCCCGGCGTCGACACCGTGCTGGGGCCGGAAATGCGCTCGACCGGCGAGGTCATGGGCATCGACCGCACCTTCGCCATCGCCTTCGCCAAGAGCCAGCTCGCCGCGGGGGCGGGTCTACCGCGCGCGGGCACGGTGTTCGTCTCGCTGCGCGACGTCGACAAGCCGGGCGTCGTGGCGCCGTTGAAGCTGTTGCGCGAGTTGGGATTCACTATCCTCGCGACCGAGGGCACCCAGCGCTATCTCGAGTCGCAGGGCGTTCCCGCCGACAAGGTCAACAAGGTTTCGGAAGGGCGCCCGCACGCCGCCGACGCGGTGCGCAACGGCGCGGTTCAACTGATGTTCAACACCACCGAAGGGGCGACCTCGCTGCGCGACTCCAAGCCGTTGCGCCGCGCCGCCCTCTTGCAAAAGACGCCTTACTATACCACACTTTCCGGCGCGATCGCGGCGTCCGAGGGGATCAAGGCCTATCTGACCGGCGATCTCGAGGTCCGAGCGTTGCAGGACTATTTCGCGTGATCCGACGCCGGGTCGAGCGTCGATCGCGGGCCATGAGTTTTGAAATTCGCAGCAGGGTGAGCGATGGAGAGATTTCCGATCACGGCCGCCGGCCACGCCGCGCTGGAAGCCGAATTCCTGCGGCTGCAACAGGTGGAGCGTCCTCGCATCGTCCAGGCGATCTCGGAGGCGCGCACCCACGGGGACCTCTCGGAAAACGCCGAATATCATTCGGCCAAGGAGGCGCAGTCGCACAACGAGGGCCGCATTCTCGAACTCGAAGAGATGCTGCAGCGCGCCGAGGTGATCGACGTGTCGAAACTGTCGGGCTCGACGATCAAGTTCGGCGCGACGGTCACGCTGATCGACGCGGACACCGAAGCCGAAAAGGTGTTTCAGATCGTCGGCGAGAGCGAGGCGGACGTGAAATCGGGCAAGGTCTCGATCACCTCGCCGACGGCGCGCGCGCTGATCGGCAAGCAGGTCGGCGATAGCGTGGAAGTGAACACGCCCGGCGGCGGCAAGAGTTACGAAATCCTGAAAGTCGATTATATCTGAAGCGACGGGCGGCGGCTCGACCGACTCGAGCGCGCCGCGTGGAGGATCTTCGATGATGGACAAGGGTGTTTTGACGCGCCGCGCGCTGGTTTCGGCCTTGGCCGCTCTGGCCGCCGCTCCGGGAATCGCCGCGGCCGCCGCGCCGCTTTCGGCGACTCGATTCCGCGAGATCCAGGTCGATGTCGCGCCGTTGCGCGCCAACGGCTCCGGGGATCTCGTGGACTGGATCGCCGCGGAGCTGCCGGCGCTGTTGGCCAAGGCCTTCGCCGAGCATATGGCGCCGGGGGATCGCAGCGCGCCGATCCTGCGCGCGCGCGTCGACTTCGTCACGCTCGGCCCGCCCGGCAGTTTCGGCGGCTTGCTGTTGGTGGGCGACACGACCGACTACATCGAAGGCGCGGGCGTCGTCGTCGGCGCGGGCGGGCGGGAGATCGCTTCCTACCCGCTGATGGCTTCGCTGCACGCCAGCTCGAAAGTCGTCACCGGCATGGAGCTGCGCCTGCGCGTTTCCCAACTGGCGCAGAGCTTCGCCTACTGGTTGCCGAGGCAAATGGGGCTCTGACGACCGATGGGGGACGCGCGGCTGGGGGCGGGCGTGCGCGTCCTAGTGTTGGGTTCGGGCAAGGCGGGGCACGAGGCCAACGCGCGCGGGGTCGCCGAGGCGCTCGGCGCGCCGTATGAATGGCGGCGGGTCGATCCGCGCAAGCTGTTCGCCTGGCTCGCCCCTTACGGGCCCGCCGACCCCAACGACCGGGCGGGCGGGGCAGGCTCGCCTTTGAGCGAGCCCTCGCCGGATATCGTCATCGCCTGCGGACGGGCGACCGTCCCTTATGTGCGCGCGCTCAAGCGCGCCGTGGGCAAGCGGGTGTTTGCGGTCTTTCTCCAGGACCCGCGTTTCGCCCGCGCGTCGATGGACCTCATCTGGGTGCCGGAGCACGACCGGCTTCGCGGCCCCAACGTGATCGCGACGCTGACCTCGCCGCATCCTTTCTCGCCGCGGCGCCTGGCCGCGGCGCGCGCCGCGCCCGACTCGCGGCTGGCCGGCCTGCCGCGCCCGCGTTGTGCGGTCGTGCTCGGCGGCCCCAGCGGCGCGCAACACTTCACGCCGGCCGACGTCGCGCGCCTTCGCCAGGCGGCGCGGGCGATCGCCGCGCAAGGCTTCAGCGTCATGGCGACGCCTTCGCGCCGCACGCCGCCGGAGCTGTTGGACGCCGTGCGCGAGGGGCTCGGCGACGCGCCGGGGTTCGTTTGGGACGGGACGGGCGACAACCCCTACGCCGCGATCCTGGCGCTCGCCGACGCCGCGCTGGTGACCGGCGACAGCGCCAACATGGTCGGCGAGGCGACGGCGACCGGCGCGCCGGTGTATGTCTTCGAGCCCACGGGCGGAGGTTCGAACAAGCTGGCGAACACGATCGACGCGCTCGCGCGGCGCGGCGCCGTGCGCCGCTTCGCCGGCGCGATCGAGCCGTTCTCCTACCCGCCGATCGACTCGAGCGGCGACATCGCCGCCGAGATCGCGCGCCGGTTCCTGGCCTCGCGCGCGGGCGCGGCCTGAGGCGGAAGCATGGTTGGAGCGGGAACGGATCGGAGCAAGGCGGCGCTGGCCGGCGGCCCTGTCGTCATTTTGGTGCGGCCGCAACTGGCGGTGAACATCGGCATGTGCGCGCGCGCGATGGCCAATTTCGGCCTCGACGACCTGCGCCTCGTCGATCCGCGCGGCGGCTGGCCGCGCGTCGGCGAATATCGCGACGTCGCCTATGCCGCGGCGGCGGGAGCGGCCCCTCTGCTCGACGCGGCGCGCGTGTTCGACCGCGTCGAGGCGGCGGTCGGCGATCTCGCCTTTCTCTACGCCGCCACGGCGCGCGAACGCGGCCAGATGAAGCGCGTCCTCAGCCCTTCCGAAGCGATGGCGGAAGCCGTGGGCTCGGCCGACAAGCGCGGCGTGCTGTTCGGGCCGGAGCGCACCGGTCTCGACAACGACGAGGTCGGGATCGCCGACGCCATCATCACCTTTCCCGCCAACCCCGCCTGCTCCTCGCTCAATCTGGCGCAGGCGGTGCTGCTCGTCGGCTACGAATGGTTCAAAGCGGCCCACGGCGACGCGCCGCCGCCGCCGACGATCCCGCGCGCCGTCTCGCCGCCCGCGCCGCGCGAGATGATCCTGGCGTTTTTCGAATTCCTGGAGGGCAAGCTCGACGACGCCGGCTTCTTCCGCCCGGCGGCTAAGCGGCCGGGGATGCGCCGCAACCTGCGCAACATGTTTCACCGCATGGCGATGACCGAGCAGGACGTCAGCACGTTCTGGGGCGCGGTGGTGCGGCTGGTCGAGGGGCCGCGCACGGAAGTCAAGACGCGCCGGCGCGTTAGGCCGAAGAAGCCGGCGGGTTGAGAGCGTGCGGCCCCGCGGATCGCTATGCCGCGCAGTTGCCCTCCGCGCCGCATCGGCCTAGCAATGCCGCCGACTTCGAGCCGAAGCGAGCGCCCCCGATGGATCGTCGAATCGTCGTCTTGATCGCTGTCGCGCTCGGCCTCGGCGCGCTCGGCTGGTTCTATCTTCGCCCCGGTCCGTCCGGCCCCGAGGAGTGGCAGGGCTACGCCGAAGCCGATTTCGTCAAGGTCGGGCCGACCCAGCAGGGCCTCGTCACCGCGGTCAAAGTCGAGCGCGGTGATCGCGTCGTCAAGGGCGCGCCGCTGTTCGAACAGGACGATGCGGCCGATCGCGCCGCGGTCGATCAAGCCGGTCGGTTGCTTCAGCAGGCCAAGGAGCAGCTCGCCAATCTGCAAAACCCCGCCAAGCCGACCGAAATCGCCCAGGCCGAGGCGAACCTGCGCGACGCGACGGCCGCGCGCGACAAGGTGCTCGACGATCTGCAACGCAATCGGACGTTGCTGAAATCCGGCGCGGCGACGGCGCAACTGGTCGACCAAGAGGAGGCGGACCTGCGCTCGGCGACGGCCAAGATCGCGGCGGGCGAGGCGGCGCTGGAAACGGCCAAGGCGCCGCTCGGCCGGCCGGGCGAAATCGAGGCGCAGAGCGCGGCGGTCGAGGCCGGCGAGGCCGCGCTCGCCCAGGCGCGCTGGCGGCTCGATCAGCGCTCCGTCGTCTCGCCGGTCTCCGGCGTCGTCGCCGACGTGCTGGCGCGCGCCGGCGAAGCGCTGCAAGCGGGCGCGCCGGTCGTCTCGCTGTTGCCGCCCGAGAACATCTTCGTGCGCTTCTTCGTTCCCGAGCCGTCGCTGGCGCACGTGCACGTCGGCGACGCGGTGGACCTGTTGTGCGACCATTGCCCCGCCGACTCGACCGGCGTCGTCTCCTTCATCGCGCCGCAGGCCGAATACACGCCGCCGTTCATCTACTCCGAGTCGACGCGCGCCAAGTTCGTCTTTCTCGCCGAGGCGCGGCCGAAGCCGGACCAGGCGACGGCGTTCAATCCGGGCCAGCCGGTCACCGTCAGGCCGCGGGCGAACCCGCCATGAACGACTACGTCATCGACGTCCGCGGCCTCCGCAAGAGCTTCGGCGACCTCAAGGTGGTCGAGGGTTTGAGCCTACAGGTCGCGCGCGGCGAGATCTGCGGCTTCCTCGGCGCCAACGGCTCGGGCAAGACGACGACGATCCGCATGTTGTGCGGCCTGCTCGCCCCCGACGCCGGCTCGGGGACCTGCATCGGCTACGACATCTTGCGTCAGGCGCACGAAATCCGCAGCCAGGTCGGCTACATGACGCAGCGCTTCAGCCTCTACGACGACCTGACGGTGTTCGAGAACCTCGACTTCGTCGCCGCGCTGTTCGAAATGCCCAACCGTCGCGCCGCGGTGGCCGAGATGATCGAGCGCATGGGGCTCGACGATCGCCGCGACCAGCTCGCCGGCCAGCTTTCCGGCGGCTGGAAGCAGCGCCTCGCGCTCGCCGCCTGCGTGCTGCACCAGCCGAAGCTGCTGCTGCTCGACGAGCCGACGGCCGGCGTCGACGTCAAGGCGCGGCGCGAGTTCTGGGACCTCATCCACGACATGGCGGTCGACGGCCTGACGACGCTGGTCTCGACCCATTACATGGACGAAGCGGAGCGTTGCAGTCGCATCGTCTATCTCGCGCGTGGGCGCATCGTGGTGCAGGGCGGCGCGCTCGCGGTGGTCGCCGCGTCGGGGCTCGTCACCTTCGAGGCGATCGGCGAGGACCTCGATGCGACGGCGCGCACGCTACGCCAAACGCCCGGCGTCGAGGCGGCGGCGGTGTTCGGCCGCGCGCTGCACGTGGCCGGCATGGACCGCGCGGCGCTGAACGCGGCGATCGGCTCGGCCGGCGGCGGGCTCGAATGGCGCGAGGTCGCGCCGCGGCTGGAGGACGTGTTCATCCACATGCTGAGCCTCGAGGGGGCGGCGCCGTGAACCGGTTTTCCTTCGCCCGCCTCGCCGCGCTGTTGCGCAAGGAATCGATCCAGGTGATCCGCGACGCGATGACGCTGCGGATGATCATCGCCATTCCGATCATGCAACTGTTCCTGTTCGGATACGCCATCAATTCCGATCCCAAGCATCTGCCGGCCGGCCTGTTGTCGGTCGAGGATTCCAAGTACGAGCGCACCATCGCCGCGGCGCTGACCAACTCCGGCTACTACGATCTGCGGCTGCTGAAGTCCGAGCGCGAGGCGGATTACGGCCTGGCGAGCGGCGATCTGATGTTCGTGGTCGAAATGCCGCCGGGCTTCGATCGCGC
>JBEKBD010000052.1:0-19227 GCA_050015575.1 Roseiarcus sp.
ACGCGGCCGTGCACGACGATCTGCGCGCCGACGTCGCTCTGCGGCTTCAACAGCACCGGATTCATGTCGACGCAAGCGGCGACGCCGCAGGCGCGCGCCTGCAACGCCTGGGCGCGGCCGATCTCGCCGCCGTCGGCCGTCACGGCGGCGTTGTTCGACATGTTCTGCGGCTTGAACGGGCGGACTTTCAGTCCCCGCGCGGCGAAGGCGCGGCAAAGGCCGGCGACGATGACCGACTTGCCGACGTCCGAGCCCGTGCCCTGAAACATCAACGCGCGCGCCGGGCTCACGTATGGCGTCTCCTTTGCGGGGGCGCCTTCGCGCCGCCGCGGTGGGCTAGCGCATGGCGTCTTGCGATCGAAACGGCCTCCGTCGTCATTGCGACCACGCGCAGCGAGGGGGAAGCAATGCAAACTAAGCCGTCGCCGCTTCGCCTGACGAGACCCCTGCGAAACAGCGACCGACCCTCACGTGAAGAAATAGCGCGTCAGATGGAAAAAGATCGGCGCGGCGAAGCAAAGGCTATCGATGCGGTCCAGCATCCCGCCGTGACCGGGCAGCATGGCGCCGAAGTCTTTGACGCCGCGATCGCGTTTGGTCGCGCTCATCGCCAGCCCGCCGACGAAACCCATCAGACAAATCAGCAGCGCCATGACGGCGGCCTGCCAGGGATTGAATGGAGTGGCGGGGCTCAACGCGGCGCCGAGCGCGGTAGCGAGCAAGACGCCGCCGAGAAAGCCTTCGAGGGTCTTGTTGGGGCTGACGTTTGGGGCGATGGGAGTGCGGCCGAACAGCTTGCCGACGACGTATTGCAGGACGTCGCTCGCCTGGACGACGACGACCAGGAAGAACATCAGCTTGAAGTTCTCGCCGGTACCGGAACCTTGCGGCAGGTCAAGCATCAGCAGCGCCGGGATGTAGCTGACGAAGTAAATCGCCACCATCATCCCCCACTGGATGCGCGCCGTGCGGCTCAGGAAATCCTCAGTTACCCCGCTCAATGCGGCGCGAGTCTGCAAGCCGATGAAGGCGTAAACTGGGATGAAAACGGCGAAAAGCCCGTACCATTTGAGCGCCACCAGCACATAGTTGGCGGGCAAGATGACAAACACGAGCCACAGCAGGACGCGGTGGTCGGCGTGCAAGGTTGCGCTGATCGCGAAATATTCGCGCAGCGCGAAAAACGATACGAGCGCGAAAAGAATGACCGATCCGAGCGGCCCAATCGTGACCGCGACGCAGAACACGGCGACCATCAGCCACCACGCCTTGATCCTGGCGTTAAGGTTGGCGACGACCTCCTTGCCCTTTCCGGCTGCAACGCGACGCGAGAGCGCGAAACCGACGAGGCTGCTGACGACGAGAACGGCTAGCAGAATCGCCATCAGAATCTGAAACTGCGGGTCACGGATGAGGGTCATTGGCGGGACAAGGCCTTGAGTTGCGCCTGGGCATGGGACAGGAATTCAGCCCGCGAGGGGAAGGGCTCGACCGTGAAGGGCGCGCCGAAGTGAACCGTGCAGAGAATGGGGACTGGCAACCACTCACCCTTCGGCATCACCCGATTGAGATTGCGAATATAGACCGGGACCAGGCTGACCGAAGGATGCTTGGCGGCGAGATGGTGGAGTCCGTTCTTGAATGGCTGGATGCGTTCGCCCGAGCCGCGCGTGCCCTCAGGGAAAAGAATGAGGCTGTCTCGGCGGTCGAGCGCGGCCTCCAGCTCGCGCAGCGGGTGCTCCGCGTGTGACTCCAGCTGACGGTCGACGGGCACGGCGTTCAAGGCGTGTTCGGCGATATAGCGCCGCGGCCGCGTTTTCCACCAATAGTCCTTGGCGGCTGCGGGATGGACGCGTCGACGCTGGCTGTCGGGGATCAGGCCCAGGAGCACCAGCGTGTCAAGGTGGCTGCTGTGATTGGCGTAGTAGATGCGCGGCGCGTAAGGCTCGAACTCGAAGCCGTGCCGGAAGGCGACGGCGCCGCTGAGCAATCGCGCGCCCGCGATCAGAACTTGGTCAAACATGGGACGCCTGCGTAAGCCGCCGCGCGAGGCGGACGGTTCGCCGCACAACTGTTGCGGCGGTCCCTGCCGCAACGATGGCGAGCGCCATCGCCAGGATTGGCCGACCCGGCAAGCAGGCGGCCGCCACGGTTCCCACCGTCATGGCGAACATGCGTTGCGGCTTGGCCATGGGGCCCGAGAAATCTTGGTCGAAGCCCAGTGATCCGCCGAGCGCCCGGACATAGGCGGTCAAGGCCGCTAACAGCGCCGCTAACCAGCCGAGCCACGCCCAGCCGCAGGCATAGCCGGCGGCGACGAGAATGATCGCATCGGCGACGCGATCGGGCAGTTCGTTGTAAATGACTCCGGTCGGCGCCTTGCCGCCTTTCTCTTCGACCGCCATCAGGCCATCGAGCATGTTGGCGAGCAACCGAAGCTGGATCAACGCAGCGGCGGCGACGAGAGCAACCGCGTTCAAGAAAACCCTGGTAACGACTCCTGAGAAAGCATCGGAGGAGAGATAGGCGCCGCCGGCGAGCGCGGCGCAGACGACGCTCGATAACGACATCTGGTTGGGCGTCATGCCGAAGCGGACGAACAGCCGCGCCAGGGTGTGCGCCCAAGCGCGCCGGCGGGTCTTGAGCGGGCGACGGTTGACGGCTTCGGTCATTGCGAGACTCCGTGCCAGTACGAGAGGCGGAGCATGGCCAAGCAAATTGCGCGCAGGCTGGCAAGCCCCCCGGCGCGCGGATTTGGCTCGCGGTTACGGTGACGCTCGGTTGCGGCGGCCCTGCACTCAACAACCGACCCCGTGATTCCTCCACGCTGGCCTCGCCGATTCGAGCCTGCGGCGAGCGCCGGCGATCCGGTTATGGCCCCATGCGATCGTTTAGCCCGCCTTCGCCGGATCGCGCAATCCTTGGCGATGGGATTCGCGAGGCGCCGGCGCCGCGGGACGGCAAGCTGGCCGCCGATGGGGCGGGCGTCGCCGGGGCGAAGTCCGGCGGCGGAGGTCAGCCGCGCAGCAGCGTCCAGATCCCGCCGACGAAGGTGAGGACGAGCAAGGGGTAGCCGAGGGTGGGCAGCGGCGTCGCCGTCAGCGGCGGGCCCCAGGCGATCTCCGCAGCAGTGATCGCGAACAGTAGAGCAGCGGCGAGCGCCGCCACGCGGTTCCACAGCGCGAAGGCGCGGGGAATGCTGGTCATGTGACCAGGCCCGCCGCCCACAGCGCGCCGCCGCCGCCGTAGGACGGCGCGGCCGTGTGCGACGATCTGCGCGCCGACGTCGCTCTGCGGCTTCAGCAGCACCGGATTCATGTCGACGCAAGGGGCGACGCCGCAGGCGCGCGCCTGCAACGCCTGGGCGCGGCCGATTTCGCTGCCCGCCGCCGTCACGGCGGCGTTGTTCGACATGTTCTGCGGCTTGAACGGGCGGACTTTCAGTCCCCGCGCGGCGAAGGCGCGGCAGAGCCCGGCGACGATGAGCGACTTGCCGACGTCCGAGCCGGCGCCCTGAAACATCAACGCGCGCGCCGGGCTCAAGATTTACCTCTCCTTCGCGCCGCGGCGGTGGGCTAGCGCATTTTGCTTCGAGACGAAACCAATGCCTCCCTCCCCATTGTCATTCCCGCGAAAGCGGGAATCCAGCGGGGAAAGGGCGCGACGGTCGCGACGTCTGGTTTCCCGCTTTCGCGGGAATGACATTGCGGACGATTCCATCCAAATGCATCGTGCCTAGGCGGCGGTTGTCTTCGCGCGGCGAAGCCTCTTGCGCGCAGCGGCGCCGATAGGTGCGGGCGGGGGGAGCGCCGGCGGCGCGATCGGCCAAAAGCCGAGCCGACAATTTCTTCGCGAATTGGCAAATCCATGCCGCCCATCCGAGGGAAGATCTTGCGGTCGTCATGACGGCGCGAACGGCGGTTGGAACGCTGCGCCGACCCGCGGAAACCCGGCCATGCGGGAACGGCGGCAATACGGCCTCGCGTCGGCGCGCCCCGTCGTCGGTCGACCGGGCAAACCCATCAACGGCCAAATTGCGCGGGCTTGCCGTCCATCTGTTCCAGCCAATTCTGGCTATAAATCGGATCGAACGCGCCGAGGCGATCCGTTCGTCCGGTCGAGACGTCGGTGACGAGGCAGTCCTGGATCGCCAACCGACGCGCGGCGCCGCTGATGAATGTCGGCTTGCGGTCGTCGTCGCGGGAACTCCGGAAACGGGAAGCCCAGGCGATATGGCGTTCGATGAGTCCCTGGAGCGCCGAGGCGCGATCGTTGCGCACAAAGAACGCGTTGCAGCCGGAACGGCCTGTGCCGATGAACGTATAACCCTTATCGTGCGCCAGCTCGCAAAGCGCTCGTATCGAAGCGCCAAAATATAGCCCCGATTTATGAGCCGCGTGCAATCGAAAAGAGGCCGCGTAGGGGATGGTGAGGGGAAGTAAATCGCCAAGGACGGCATTATATTCCATGATTACAATGTGGGGAGTCACCGCGTCGATCGCTTTCCAAATCCAATAATCGTTTCCGTCGACATCGATACTGAGAAGACCGATGTCGCCTTGGAAGCCTGCTTCGACAATCAACTGATTGATGTTTTCCGCCGTGATAAACGCCGCGCGCGCCAACAGATCATGACGCCAATATATACCATCCGCCTTGATGGATTCGACGTTAGCGCGACTTCTATCGAAAACGAGCGCTCGCCAGTTTCTATGACACATAAGAAATCGCGTATTGGCCTCGCCATAGTTCTCGACCCCAAATTCAATAAATGTTTCCGGGACGCCTTTGAGCTTATCCACCAGCGATTCGATCACGCCATCTTCGCCCCATTGCGAGAAAACCTGAAACTCAATGTCGGCGAGGGATTGAATCGAACGAACCGATTGCACCTGCCTGGCGGCGATCGCGCCCAATAGCGCACGCTGCTGAGCCACCGACGTCCGCGCCGCAACGCGCGCGGCTAAAGCGTCAACCGGAGCAAAAAGCGCTTTGCGGACCTTGCGGCGGACTTTGAGAACGGCGCGGCTTAGAAGTCGTGTTGGCATAACGATCCTCGCGAATGGGGACAGCGTGTATGGGGACAGGATACGAATTGGCGCATTTTTCGACCGGCCGCAGACGCCAGACTGGCGCGACCGCAGCCGCCCCGCCTCTCGCCGTCGCCCGCCGAGCCGTCTTTCCCTGGGGAAGCATGAACTTCCGAAGCTTCGACGCTGTCAATGGCCTTCGGCCGCCGGAGGCGGCGCGCTCATAGGCGTCGATCGACGGGCGGCTCATGACGCCCTATGCGCGCGTCCTTGACCGCGTCGAAACATCGGAAAGACGGGGTTCCCCTGGGGAAAAACGGCGCTCCCCGCCGGACTCGCGCCGCCCGTGGCCGCGCCCCCCTCTTGGCCATGAGCCGTCGCGCCGCCCGCAAGGCCGCGGGGCGGCGATCGGCGAGGGGCAGCGCATCCTCGTCACGCCCCGTCACGCCGGCCGACAATTTCTTCGCGAATTGCCGAATCCGGGTTATCCTTCGCCTGGATCGGTCGAGGCGCCCGCCGCTCGAGGCGAGCGCCCCGTCGCGGCGGCAAGAAATCGGCGCCACGGCGCGCCCGTCAAGGGTTTTGGTCGTAAGCCTTTGAAATGGCTCAGTGTCGTGTCAAGCAAAGCCCTGACGAAGCTTGACAGGACTTGACGACGCTTGACGCCATTTGACGCGGCGCGACGCGAGATTTGACGACGCTTGACGCTCGCCGCCGGGCGAGAGTCCGACTTCAGACGAGCGCGATCGCGGCCACCAGCCGGCCGTAATCGGGCTCCTGGCGGTGGACGGCGCGGCGATAGCTGAAGAACCGGTCTTCGTCGGCGTAGGTGTCGAGGCCGAGGTCTTGAAATCCGCCGACGCCAGCGCGCCGGGCGCGCTCCGCGATATAGCCCGGCAGGTCGAACATCGCGCGCGTCGGATCGGCGCTGCGAGCGAAGAAGCGAGTCGAGTCGGCGTCCGCTGCGGCGAAGGCGGCGACGAATTCCGGCCCGACCTCGTAAGAGCTTTGCGCGATGCACGGGCCGAGCGCGGCGCGGACGTCCTCGGGTCTGGCTCCCAGCCGCGCCATCGCCGCGACCGTGGCCTCGATCACGCCGTCGCGCGCGCCCTTCCAGCCGGCGTGCGCCGCCGCGACGACGCCCGCCTTTCGATCGGCGAATAGGATCATGCCGCAATCGGCGCCGGTGACGCCGAGGCCGAGGCCCGGCGTCGCGGTGACCAGCGCGTCGCGGCGCGGGCGCGCCTCGGGCGCGAAGGGAGCGGAAATCGTCGCCACGTCAGGCGAATGGACCTGATAGGGGATCGTCAGCCGGCCCGGGGCGATTCGCAGCGCCGCCGCCATGCGGGCGCGGTTGTCGCCGACCGCGCCGGGCTCGTCGCGCGAGCCGACCCCGCCGTTGAGCGAAGCGTAAAGGCCGGTCGAAACGCCGCCCCGGCGCGTGAAGAACGCGTGCGCGAGGCCAGGCGCCGCCAGCGTCTCGGCGATGAGGAATTCGGCCGCGCTCACGCTGGCTTGGCCGGATAGGGTTGGAAACCGGGCGGCGGCGGCACGGAACGGTTGGCCACCGCCAAGGCCTTGAACAGCGCGCCCATTTCGCCCTCGCCCTTGCCGACGAGGCGACGGCGCGCCGCTTCGAATTCATCGGCGCGTTGGGGCGGCGCGCGTTCGGCTAACGCTCGCGTGCGCAGGTCGATGCCGAGCGCGCGAAGGAAGTCGCCCTGGTCGATCGGGCCGTAGACGGAAGCGCCGGCCGCCCGCGCGCTTCGCGCCATCGCGGCGAAATCGACGTGGGCGGTGATGTCGGCCTCGCCGGGATCGATCAGCGGGTCGACCATGCGATGCGCGCGCACCGCCTGCAGCGTGTCGCCGAACCCTGTCGCGCCATGGCCGTAATCGACGAACAGCGCCGCGCCGCCCTGTTTGACCAGCCGCGCGGCGAGCTCGAACACGAAACGATGGCCGACGGCGTTGACTTCGAGCGTCGCGCCCTCGTCGGCTTCGACGTCGATGAAAGGCTCCGGATCGTCGGCGAGGCCGAACGCCAAGTGTCCGAAGCCGTCCAGGCGCACGATCCGTTCGCGCCATTGCCGACCGCGGCGCACGAACTGCCGCACCGGCAAGGCGTCGAGGAATTCGTTGGCGAGAAGGATCGCCGGTCCTTCCGGCGCTTCGCTCAAAGCCGCGCGCCAGGCGATCGAGACGCCGCTGGCTAGCAGCATCTCGTATTGAATGTCGGCGAGCGTGGGGCTGGTTTCGATCAGCGTGACGTCAAGGGCGGCGCAAAATTCCGGCACGACGCGGGCGGCGCGCAGGGCATCGCTCATCAGGGTGCCGCGCCCCGGACCGAGTTCGATCAGGCGAACCGGATTCGGGCGCCCCATCGAGGACCAGACCTCGGCGGCCCACAACCCGAGCAATTCGCCGTACATCTGCGAGATTTCGGGCGCGGTGGTGAAGTCGCCCTGGGCGCCGAACGGGTCGCGGTGCATGTAAAAGCCGTAGTCGGGATGGCCGACGGCGAGCTCCATATAACGCTCGACCGAAATCGGGCCGTCGCTGGCGATCATCGCCGTGATGGCCTCTCCTAGCGGGCTCATGTCCGCGCCCCGCCGGCGCGGCGCAGGCTCCAGGCGACGAGACCGAGGCCGATGACGATCAGCGGCGCCGATAGGGCCATCCCCATGGTCAGGCCGTGGCCGAGATCCTCGAGACGCGGATCCGGTTCGCGGTAGAACTCGCAAAAGATGCGCGCCGCGCCGTAAAGCGTGGCGAAAGCGCCCGCGATCAGGCCGGGCCGCCGTAGCCCCCCCGCGCGCGCCGCGAGGACGAGGACGATGAAGATCGCCAGCCCTTCGAGCAGAGCTTCGTAGATCTGGCTGGGATGGCGCGGCGCGCCGTCCGAGCCGGGGAAGACGATCGCCCAGGGAACGTCGGTCGGCCGGCCCCACAGCTCCGGCTTGATGAAATTGGCCAGTCGGCCAAGGAAGATGCCGATCGGCGCGGCGAGCGAAGCGAGGTCGCATACGCTGAGAAGCGGCGTCTGATAGCGGCGCGCGAACAGCGCGATGCCCAGAGTCGCTCCGATCAGTCCGCCGTGGAAGGCCATGCCGCCTTGCCAGACCTTGAAGATTTCGATCGGGTGGGAAAAGTAGTAGCTGGGATCGTAGAACAGGACATTGCCGAGCCGGCCGCCGACGATGACCCCGATCGCGCAATAGACGAGCAGGTCGTCGATGCTGTCGCGGCTGGGACGCGGCGCGCCGCCCCACAGCGCGTCGTCGGCGACGACGCGCCGGATCAGCGCCCAACCGGCGATCAGGCCGGCGATATAGGCGAGCGCATACCAGCGAATCGCCAGCGGACCCCACTGAAATAAAATGGGATTGATCGCGGGAAAGGGCAGAACCAGCGTGGACATAGGACCGCAGGTGATGCGACGGGGCCGCTTTCCCGTCAAGAGCGCGGCGCGCGGCGCCAAGGCGGGTCGTCGATGAAACGGGCCTCGCGCGGCCGGGGGACGCTTGGCCGTCCTCCGTTAGATTCTGATCTCGCGGCCGATCTCGACAACGTTGTCGTAGGGAAGCTCGAGGTAATCGCTGATGCGCGCGGCGTTGCGGTTCATCGCGGCGAACAGCGCTTCTTGCCAGCGCGGCGCGCCTCGACCGTCCTCGCGCGGCAATATGGTCTCGTGGCCGATGTAGTAGGTCACGTCGGCAAGGTCGATCTGAGCGCCCTCGGCCTTGCATTGAGCGACGAAAGCGGGAATGTCGGGCGTCTCCATGAAGCCGTAGCGCGCCTCGGCGCGCCAGTACTTGTCCGCTTCACGGGTCACCCTCACGCGCGAAGCGGGTTCGACGCGAGGCGTGGAGACCACAGTCAGCGTCAGGGCGAGAACGAATTCGTGCAGCGAGCGGTTCTTACGCACGTGCCAGGCTAGGACCGGCGGCGTGTCGACCTTGGCGCGGGTGAGGAACACCGCCGAGCCCGGCACGCGCGCGACGCGGCCCGATCGCAGCTCGGCGACGAAGACGGCCGTCGGCGTCTGCTCGGCGACGACTTGGGCATGCACGGCGTTCGCGCCGCGGTGCCAGACCGCCATCACGCCGTAGACGGCGGACGCCAGCAACAGCGGGACGTAGCCGCCTTGCATCACTTTGGCCATGTTGGCGGCGAAAAAGCCGCCGTCGACGATCATGAACAACCCCGCGACCGCGCCGGCGCCGAGAAGGCTCCAGCCCCAAATCTCGCGCATCGCGATGAACAGCAGCGCGCTGGTCGTCAGCATGGTTAGCGAAACCGCGATGCCGTAGGCGGCGGCGAGATTGTCCGACTTACCGAAGCCGATCGTCAGGCCGAGGGTGACGATCATCAAGAGCCAGTTGACAGCGCCGACATAGATTTGGCCGTAGCCCTGCGCTGATGTCTGCTTGATGATGAGACGCGGCAGCCAGCCGAGCCGGATGGCCTGCCGCGTCATCGAAAAGGCGCCGGTGATGATCGACTGGCTGGCGATGATCGTCGCGAACGTTGCGAGAACGATCAGCGGGGCGAGCAGCGGAGCCGGGCAGAGGCGATAGAAGACGTTGCCGTCGGTCGGCGCGCCGTCGAGAACCAGCGCGGCCTGCCCCGCGTAATTGAGGATGAGGCTGGGGAACGCCACGCCGTTCCAGGCGAAGCGGATCGGCTTCGGGCCGAAATGCCCCATGTCGGCGTAGAGCGCTTCGGCCCCGGTAACGCAGAGAAAGACGCCGCCGAGCGCCAGGAAGCCGGTCAGGCCGCCGGAGACGAGAAACCTGAGGCCGTAAAGCGGATTGATCGCGACCAGCACGGACGGGCGCTGAAACACGCCATAGACGCCGAGCGCCGCCATGACGACGAACCAGACGAGCATGATCGGGCCGAAGGCCCGGCCGATGCGCGCCGTGCCCTGCGGTTGGATCGCGAACAGCGCAAGTAGAATCGCCACGGCGGCCGGCAGCACAAACGCCTGCAGCGTCGGCGCGACCTGCTCCAGGCCTTCGAGCGCCGAGAGCACCGAAATCGCTGGCGTGATCGCGCCGTCGCCGTAGATCAGCGCGGCGCCGAACAGGCCTGCGGCGATGATCGCGGGCCGATGGCGCTTCTTCACGCCAAGCAGCGTCATCAGCGCGATGATTCCGCCTTCGCCGTCGTTATCGACGCGCATGGCGAAGCCGACGTACTTGATCGTGGTGACGACGACGAGCGTCCACAGGATCAGCGACAGCGATCCCAGGATCGTCTTCGCGTCGGGATGCGCGCCGGTCAGATTCAGCACTGTTTTGAGCGTGTAGAGCGGACTGGTTCCGATATCGCCGAAGACGATGCCGAGCGCAGCCAGACTCATGGCGGTCAGGCGCGGATTGGGCGCGGCGCCCGAGGCGGCTTGCTGCGTCGTCACTTCGAGCCTCCGTCGCAACCGGCCGCGCGACGGCGGCGCCGAGACCTATATAGACCGGCGTCAAACCGGCGGGAACGGCCGGATCATGAGCGCCGGGGCGATCGCGGATGGCGCGCATCGGCTCCGGCAACGACCGGTCAACCTTAAGAAATTTAACCGTCGCGAAAAGTCGCGACGGCTCAAATTGTAGCGAATTGTTTTTCGCCGCGCCAAGCGGTTTGACCGACTCTGTCCCGCGTCGATCACGACGAGGGAAGACGATGATGGGGTGGATTGCGCGGTCAGTCGCCGCCGCGGGTCTGTTCGGACTCGCCTACGGCGGTTTCGTCGAGGCCTCCGAGCCGCAAGTGCCGCATGCGAGCTACGCTGCGGTCGGCGGCGCGACGTCCATTCCCTATGGCTGGATCGATTTCTGCGGTCGGCGACCCGAGGAATGCAACCTCGGCAAGCTTTCGCCGCTCGACGTTCGCCTCACGAAAAGGACCTGGGAGATCCTCAACCGCGTCAACACGTTCAGCAACGACGCGATCGAGCCGATCACCAATCTCGATCATTGGGGAACCGTCGTCGACCATTGGGATTATCCGATCGACGGCAAGGGCGACTGCAAGGTCTACGCTTTGTTCAAGCGCAAGCAACTCATCGAGCAAGGATTTCCGCGGCAGGCGCTGCTGATGACCATCGTGCGCGATCTCGACGGCGAGGGTCACGCCGTCCTCACCGTCAAGACTGACCGCGGCGAATTCGTGCTCGACAATCTCCGCGACGAGATCCTGCCGTGGGACGCGACCGGCTATCGCTTCATCAAGCGCCAGGCGCAGGACGATCCCAACATCTGGCTCGATCTGGGCGGCGTGGGCGGCCCGCCCGCGTCGACGGCGTCAGCCTCGTGAGAAGGGCGAAGGGCCGCGCATAGGATCGTGCAGCCCCGGTTTTGCCGATCGCGTCGCGCGCGGCGCGGCCCGCCGATGCGTCCGCGGCGCAGCTTGTATTCCGCCCGCCGTATCGTATCTTGCCGCCGCTGTTCCCGCTCGTCGGCGCTTTCGCGCGCAGACGGATTGGCGAGCGGGTTCGGCGAAGTGGCGGGAGCTGAGCGATGTCGGCGAGGATCGCGATCGACGCCGGCGGCGCGCCGCCCGTCCCCGACATCCGCAACGATTTTCTCCCGAGCCGTGCGGCGCCGGTCTCCGGGGACGAGCCTGAGGCGGGCCGATCTCGCCTTTTGAGGGAACTGCGCGCGAAGGCGCGCGATCTCGGCTTCGACGCCTGCCGCGTCGCGGCGCCGAATCTGCCGCCAAGCGCGCGCGAAGGCCTCGCCGCTTGGCTCGCCGCCGGCGCGCACGGCGACATGGGCTGGATGGCCGAGACCTTCGCGCGCCGCGCCGATCCGAGGCTCCTGTGGCCCGAGGCGCGCAGCGTCGTCATGCTGGCGATGAACTATGGCCCCGCCGTCGATCCGCTCGAGGCGCTCCGCCACAAGAGCCGCGCGGCGATCTCGGTCTATGCGCGCCGTCGCGACTATCACGACGTGATCAAGGGACGCCTGAAGACGCTTGGCTTTTGGCTCGCCGCCGCCGCGCGACCCGAGAGGGCGCAGGTCAAGGTCTTCGTCGACACCGCGCCGGTGATGGAGAAGCCGCTCGCCGCCGCCGCGGGCCTCGGCTGGCAGGGCAAGCACACCAATCTCGTCAGCCGCGAATTCGGCTCGTGGCTGTTTCTGGGCGCGATCTTCACCGATCTCGCGCTTCCCGCGGACGCCGCCGAGAGCGACCATTGCGGGGTCTGCCGCGCCTGCCTCGACGTCTGCCCGACGCGCGCCTTTCCCGCCCCCTATCGCCTCGACGCGCGCCGCTGCATCTCCTATTTGACCATCGAGCACAAGGGGGCGATTGCGCCCGAATTTCGCGCCGCGATCGGCAATCGCATCTACGGCTGCGACGATTGCCTGGCGGTCTGTCCGTGGAACAAATTCGCGCGCGCGGGGCGCGAGGCCAAGCTCGCTGAGCGCGAAAATCTCGCTCATCCGCCGCTCGCCGAACTCGCCGCGCTCGACGAAGCCGGTTTTCGCCGCCGCTTCGCCGGCGGGCCGATCAAGCGCATCGGCCACGCGCGATTCTTACGCAACGTGATGATCGCGATCGGCAATTCCGACGATCCCGCGCTAATCGCCGCGGCGCGCGCCGGGCTCGCCGCCGAGTCGCCGCTGGCGCGCGCGATGGCGGTCTGGGCGCTGGCGCGCCTTTGCCCGGCCGAAGAGTTTTCCGCGCTGGCGCGCCGCTACGCGGCGGCGGAACCCGATGCGGCGGTCGCGCGGGAATGGCGCACGCCGCCCGCCGCTCCGGCGCAGGGTTAGAGCCTCGCCGGGGTCGCCGATTTCACGCGGGTTACGCTGGGAACGGACTCGCTCCGGAGCCGCGCGACGCGACGCTTCAATGCGTCGTGACGCTCTCGGATTCGTGCTTGAGCTTTTCGATTTCGTCTTTAAGCTGGAGTTTCTTGCGTTTCAATTCATGGAGCTTCAAATCGTCGGCTGACGGGTGCGCTTCCTCCAGCTCGATCGCCGTTTCGATCGCCTGGTGACGGCGCACAAGTTCCGTCAAATGCGATTCGAGGGACATGGGCAGACTCCGTTTCCTTATCGACGACGAAAGTGTGACACATCGGGCGCGCCATGCAAGCCCGAATTTGAGCGCTTGCCGATCAATTCATAGCCGCTGTCGCGGGCATTTTAGCGGCGCCGCGGGCAGGCTCGCGGCGGCCTTGCGAACTTGCGCTCGGGATCGCATATTCGCGCCGCCGCCCGCTTGGCGGGCGCGGCCGATTCGGGCGAAACAAGCATGGCGCAACAGAATTTGAGCGACGAAGAGCGCGCCGTTCTGTCGGGTCAATTGGAGCGGCTGCGCGAAGAGCAGCGCGACCTCGACGCCGCCATCGACGCGTTGAGCGAAGCCGGCGAGGGCGACCGGTTGCAGTTGCAACGGCTGAAGAAGCGCAAGCTCGCGTTGCGCGACCGATTGACGCAACTCGAGGACGCGCTGACCCCGGACATCATCGCCTGAGAGAGGCGCCGTTTTTCCGGCGCGACTCAATCTTTTCAATCGCCTGCGTGACGTTTTTCCGCCGTTTCGGCGGGCGCGGGCAGGGCGAGCGTGGGCGCGACGGCGGCAAGCGTCGGCGTCGCGACGCCGTCCGAGTCGGCGGGCGGGCGCGCCAAGCCGTGATAGCGATCGAGTTGGCCGACGATGCGCAGCACGCGGTCGAGCGCGTGCATGTTTCCCTCCATCATCGCCGCGTGCGCGACCATCATCGCGTCGCTGAGACGGCCGATCTGCAACTGCACGAAGCCGGCGGGCGGATCGACCTCGCGCCGCGCCAGCATCTCCTGAATGAGTTCGCGCGCGCGTCTGACCGACAGCCCCTCCTGCAAAGCGATTTCGGCGACCGGCACGCCGGCCTTCAGCAGATTGAACAGCTTCACACTGCGCTCCGCCTTCGCCCGCCGCGCGTCGATGCGGCCGACGCGGGCGCGGGCGTTGCGGCGCTTCGGTTGGGCTTCGGGCGTGGCGGCTTTGTCGGACAAGGGCGGCTCCGAGGGTGGAGAGGCGGATATCTCTCAGGATAGCATGAATCGTGATTTTCAGAAAGTGAAATATCATAATGATTTGAAATATCGGAAGAAATCCGGCGTGACGCCGGCGCGACGGACAATTATCCAAACTCGAAATGGCGGACGCGCCACAGAATTCCGCGCGGCATTGCGATATTATCGCTTGAATTTGGGGGCAAAATGCGCGATATTATCGCCATGAAGACCATCGTCCTCACGCGCGCGGCGGCGAAAGACCTCGACGCCCTCGCGCCGGATGCGCGCGAGTTCGTGATGTCGGGACTGATTCGATACGCCATGTCCGGCGCGGGCGATGTGAAGCGCTTGTCCGGTAGAGACGGCTTCCGGCTTCGTATCGGCCGATATCGGGTGATTTTCGACGAAGACGCGGCGACGGTTCTCGCGATCGCCGTCGGCATGCGCGAGACGACGTTTTATTCGAGAAATTGAGGAGCTTGCCTATGGCTGAACCCCAGATCATCCGCACGCCGTCCGGCGAGGAAATGGTCGTCATTCCGCGCCGGGAATACGAGCGGCTGATGGCGGCCGCCACCGACGAAGACGCCGACGACGTCGCGATCACCGACGCGCGCAAGGCGGAACTCGCCGGCGATCCCGACGCGCTCTTGCCGGCGCCGGTCAGCGCCGCCATGCTGAGGGGCGACAGCCGGTTCAGGGCGCTGCGCCGCTGGCGCGGCCTCTCGCAATCGGCCCTCGCCGCGAGGGCCGGCGTCGGGCAAGGCTATCTCTCGGACATCGAAAATCGCCGCAGGGCGGGCGCGCCGGAGACTTTGGAAAGGCTGGCGCGGGCGCTCGACGTGCCGGTGAAGTGGGTGCGATAGGGAAGGGGGGCGAGTTGCGTCGCCGGCGTAATTTGGTTGTCTGTGACGAGGCGTGGCCGGGACTTTGTGAAGTGGCCCCGCGCTGCGGGACCAATTTTGGCGGCGGCGTTAGTCGCGGCTTGGCGTGCGATGGACAGAGGGGGCTCCCCTCGGGAAAGCGCGATGCCGGCCGCGGTGGGCGAAGACGACGCCAGAGCGGCGCGCGGAGATCGCGAAGGCGTCGTCGTCAACCAATTGGTAAGAAAGGAGAAAATAGAATGTGCATAAGAAACCTTGCGTTTCACCTAGGCGCTGCTATCATTACCGTCGAATCACGTGGGGGAATGCAATGCCGCCGTCGGAAACTTTCGTTAGATTGGCCCTCAGGCCGTTCGAGCCGCGCATCCGCGGGTGCATAGATCGAGCTTGGGCGGACTACTTGACGATACCTGTACGGCACAAGTTCAGATATGCAAGGACGCGCGCCAATATCGTTTTCGACCTTATCGCTGGCGAAATAGCCGCGGAATTCGATGGCGAGCCTCGCATTCACATTATCAATAGGGACGAGACCGTAAAACTGCTTGTCGACGACAGACTTTTGTTGCGAATAAAAAAGGCGAATGACGACGGCCTAGGATCAAATATTCCGACACAAGCCGTGTTGGAGTTCGTGTGCCAAGAACCTGACATTCCCGGCCTTCTTGGCGACCTGCATAAAATTGAAATTTGCTACTTCGAGGATGCGACGGGAGCGGAAATCGGCGCCGTTTTCGTCACTGCTCGGGACAACAACACGAAGCTCTGGAGCTATGAGATTGGACGACCGGAGGCCGCTTCGGCGACAATCATTCCGTTCCCGACCGGGCCGGCCGACGAAACGCCGCCAGAAATTGCGCCGCGCAAGATCGATCCCGAAAAAGACGCCGATAGCGAAGGCTGAGAGCCATGCAGCCCGTCGGAGGAATGCTGCGCCTCGCGCGCCAGCGAAAGGGATTCCATCAAAAGGACGCGGCGCCGCTGCTTGGCGTCGAGCAACCGCTACTTTCGCGGATTGAAAACGAGTTGGCGCAGCCTTCGGAAGAAACGCTGCATAGAGCCGCGCGTGTCTATGAGGTCCCGCGCACCTTCTTCTTTATGACCGATACGATTTACGGCCCCCCTGTGAGCGTTCACGCTATGTGGAGGAAAAAAGCTGACGTGTCCGCGCGGGATATGGATGCAATTGTTGCTGAGTTGAACATACGTTCTATGCACCTTCGACGCTTTATGGAGGGCGTGGAGCTAAAAACAAAGGCAGATATCCCAAAACTCGACATCGAAGAATATAAGGACGTTGAAAGAATTGCCGCAATTGTGCGTGCGCACTGGAAAGTGCCAAGCGGCCCAGTAAAAAATCTCACGCTTCTGGTGGAGCGCGCCGGAATTGTCGTAATGTTTTCGGCCCTTGCGAATACGTCCGTGAGCGGAGTGACGTTCTCTATACCCGGTATGCTTCCAATAATTCTTTTGAACGAGGAACAGCCGGCAGATAGAGTAAGGTATACATTGGCTCACGAGATTGGTCATCTTGTTATGCATCGATTTCCATCTCTGCATATGGAAGACGAAGCGAACGCGTTTGCTTCTGCATTTTTGATGCCTGCGAACGATATACGATCGGCGTTCTTAGGCCGTAACATTGATTTACCGGTATTGGGTGCGTTGAAGCCGGAATGGCGAGTGTCTATGCAATCCTTGCTTATTCGCGCGTCGACGCTCGGTTTTGTGCCAAAAGGCCGCCAACAATACTTGTGGAAGCAAATAAATGCGAATGGACTGCGATTGCGTGAGCCGCCTCAATTTGATTTTACTCGTGAAACACCGACAATTATGCAGAGAATATTTGACATTCACCGGACCGCTTTACGGTATTCCGACGACGAACTTGCTCGAATGCTGAATGTCAACAAGGCAGAAATGGTCGCGATGTATAGCACCCCGCCGGCGACCAACGACAACTCGAGACCGAAATTTACGATCATGACGTAGATATTGTGCCTGAAGCTAAGCGCGAAAGCGTCACGGTGACAGTGCACAAGATCGCCAACTCTCACCCGACCATGCCGCCCCGTCGTCGTGAAGCGGCTGCGCCGCTCCTTAAGCTCCGCTTCGGCGGCTCCGCACGGACGAACGCTTCGTATTCGCCTTGAGGCGCCAACGCAGGGGCGGCGCGGTCGAGGCGCGCGAGCGAAACGCAATGCGGCGCAAGCGCTGTGGGTTTAGCGAATTTCGCTCGAGCTTAAGGGTATGAGGCGTCCAAGACGAGAACGGGCGCGGACTACCCCGACCACAGTTTCGCAATCTAAAATCTTGTTCTTCGCTTCGTAGTCGTTTTGGCTCCAGGCCGTCGCCGTGAGCTGCGCGAAGCAAGCCTCGCGCAGTTGGTCTTCGGCCTCAGCTCGTCCCCGCAAGCGGGAGCTTTCCACCGATTGGATGAAAAATGTGGCGGAGAAGGCGACGAGGCAAAGCGCGGCGAGCGCTCCCTTCTTCGCCTCGACGCCGAAGAGGTAGGCCGAGAAGCCGCCGAAGAACACCAGGACCGCCGGAACCACCTCCCCCACGACGCCGGTCCGGCTCAACCCTGTGGCGAAACCGACGATCGAACCGACTATTGCAATGGCGAAGATAAGGACAAAGGCCGAAGCTCGGTCCGCTGCGTGCGCGCGCAGCCCGAGCGCCGCCGCTGTCCAGACAACGACCGCTATCGCCAGCGCCAACCCTGCAATGACAGCGCCTAGCGAAAGAGTCTCGTGAATCTCTCCCCATGACATCATCGCGCACCTACATCGTGATTGGATTTCCGTCACGCGAGAGCGATGTCATATCAAGAGTCGTATTCGATCGCCAACCGTCCGAAACGCGCCACTGCCCCGGAGTCGATCGTGACGAATCCCCATGAGCCGCCTCCCGACAAGGGCCGCGGGCCGCCGAAGCCGGAGGAGCCCTCGGAAGGGGAAAGTCGCGACTTCGCCAATCTCGTCGCCTTGGTCTTCGTCGTCGCGCTGGCGCTCGGCGCCTTCTGGCTGTTCAAGGAGCTCGAGCGCCACAACGAAATCCTGAATTGCGTCGCCTCGGGGCGGCGCAATTGCGACGCGCTCCTCCAACCCGCCGCGCCCGCGCCGTGAGCGGCGGCGAAGGCGAAAATGGCGGCGCGTCGTCCCGGGAATCTCGTATGGTTGTCGCTCGTCGCTCGCCGCCGAGCCGGAGCCGCCCCATGCCCTACCGCGTCAACGCCGATCTGCCGTCCTCGGTCGGAGACCATCTGCCCGAGCACGCGCAGGACATCTATCGCGAGGCGTTCAACGCCGCCTTCGCCGCCCATGCCGGCGACCCGCGCCAGGAGGAGGCGGCCTGCCGCATCGCCTGGACCGCGGTCAAGCGCCGCTACGAGAAGATCGGCGAACTTTGGCAGCGGCGGGCGTAGGCCGCCGCGCCCCGCCTTGCGCGCCGCGCGCCGGTGCTTTAATCGCGGCGGACAGATTCCGAACCCTTTCCCTTGCCGGAGCGCGCCCATGACCGCCCCTTCGAAGCCCGTCGCGATCATCATGGGCTCGCAGTCCGACTGGGCGACGATGCGGCGCGCGGCCGAGACGCTCGACGAGCTCGGCCTCGGCTGGGACGCGCGCATCGTCTCGGCCCATCGCACCCCCGACCGGGCGGTCGCCTTCGCCAAGGGGGCGCGCGCGGCCGGCTTCAAGGTCATCATCGCCGGCGCGGGCGGGGCGGCGCATCTGGCCGGCGTGACGGCGGCGTTGACCACGCTCCCGGTCTTCGGCGTGCCGATGGAAACCCGGTCGCTCGGCGGCCAGGACAGCCTCTACTCGATCGTGCAGATGCCGGCGGGCGTGCCGGTCGGCACGTTGGCGATCGGCGCGGCGGGGGCGGTCAACGCGGCGCTGATCGCGGCGGAAGTTCTGGCGCTCGCCGATCCCTCGCTCGCCGAGCGGCTGGAGGCCTGGCGCGCGGCGCGCGCGAGCGCCGTTCCGGAGAAGCCGAGCGACGACGGCGCGCGCTGATTCCGGCGCGAAACTCGGCCGCGCCGCCGCGTCGACGCGGCCGATCGGCTGGACAACGCGAGGCGATTCTGGTAGGGCAAGCGGCAATGTCGCGCGCCGCTCATTCGAGCCGGCGCCGCTGTCGTTTACGCAAATTCACCGGTTTCGTCGAGGCTCGGCCTCTCAAAACAGGATCGCCCGTGCAAGTTCTCGTCCGCGACAACAATGTCGATCAGGCCCTCAAAGCGCTCAAGAAGAAGATGCAGCGCGAGGGGATTTTCCGCGAAATGAAGCTTCGCGGGCATTACGA
>JBEKBD010000053.1:0-28585 GCA_050015575.1 Roseiarcus sp.
GTGTCGACGTCCTTGGGCAGCTTCTCGCCCTTGAGCGCCTTCACCGCCGAATCGACGACGCACGCGCCGATGCCGATCGGGTTCTGAGTGATCGCGCCCGCCATAAAGCCGGAGCGGATCTCGTCCTTCTGTTCCTTGCCGGAGTCGTAGCCGATGAGCACGACCTTCTTGCCGGATTCCTTGACGCCGATCGCCGCGCCTTCCGCCGAGCCTTCATTGGCGCCGAAGATGCCCTTGAGGTTCGGGTGAGCCTGGAGGTCCGCCTTGGCGATTTCGGCGGACTTCAAGTGGTCGCCGGCGCCATACTGGACGCTGACGATCGTGATGTTGGGGTGCTTGGCTTTCATCTCGTTGAGGAAGCCGTCGCGGCGGTCGATGCCAGTGCGGCTCGTCTGGTCGTGCACGATCACGGCGACTTCGCCCGCGTCGCCGATCAATTCCGCCATCTTGTCGGCGGCGACAGCGGCAGAAGCCACGCTATCCGTGTGGCAGGTCGTCAGCGGGATGTCGCTGTCGACGCCCGAGTCGAAGGCGATGACCGGGATCTTCGCGTCCTGCGCCTTCTTCAAGAGCGGGATGGCGGCCTTGCTATCGAGCGCGGCGAATCCGATTGCCTGCGGCTTTTTGGCGAGGGCAGCCGACAGCATGTCGATCTGCTTGTCGACCATCGCTTCGGTCTCGGGACCTTCGAAGGTGATCTTGACTCCGTCCTTCTGGGCCGCCTGCTCGGCGCCGAGCTTCACCGCCTGCCAGAACTGATGCTGGAAGCCCTTGGAGATGAGCGGGATGTAGACGTCGTCCGCGCTCGCGCTGGCCGAAAAGCCGAGCGCCATAAGGGCGCCGAGCGCCACGCCGATGTGCCATTTTTTCAACATAGCTAGTCCTCCACTCGAGTTATCATTCGTGTCTAGTCATCATTCGTGGTCCTCTTTCCGCCTCGTGTTCCGCCGGGCGGCGGCGGTCTCGCTCGCAGTCGGCCCTCCTTTCTCCAACTTGAGACATCGCCGTCTCACGCGCGCTTGCGGCGCAGGATGTCGGCGTAGACAGCGAGAATGATGATGACGCCGGTCACGACAATCTGCCATTCCTGTGAGACCGACATTATGCGCAGGCCGTTGGTCAGGACGCCCATGATGAAGGCGCCAATGATGGTGCCGAGGATGGTTCCCGCCCCGCCGGCCAGCGAGGTGCCGCCGATGACGCAGGCGGCGATCGCTTCAAGTTCATAGCCCTGGCCTAGCGCGGGCTGGGCAGAGTTGAGGCGCGAGGCGATGATCAGACCGCCCACGCCGGTGATCGCCCCGGCCAGGCAATAGACCGCGATCTTCCATGCGTCGACGTTGACGCCGGACAGCCGCGCCGCCTCCTCGTTGCTGCCGAGCGCGAAGGTGTAGCGCCCGAGCGCCGTGCGATTGAGGATGACCGAGGCGACGATCGCCAGGCCGAATAGAATGAGGACGCCGTTGGGAATTGGCACGCTCGGCACGAAGTAGCCAATCAGCGACGCCTGAGAAATCATGTCGAAGTTCGGCGTATCGTTGAAGTAGATTGGCCTGGCGCTCGTCACGACCAGCGATAGGCCCTTGACGGCCCACATCATGCCGAGCGTGGCGATGAACGGCGGGATCTTCAGCTTGGCGATCAGGAAGCCCGAAATGGCGCCGCAGAACGCGCCCGTAGCGATCGAAGCGAGGACGCCGAGCCACAGCGGCATCCCCCAGTTGGTCAGAACCACGCCGGTCATCACCGCGCAGAATGTCATCAGCGTGCCGACCGAAAGGTCGATGCCGGCGGTGATGATGACGAAGGTCGCCGATATCCCTAATACGCCATCGACCGCCGTCGCCTGCATGATGGCGAGGACGTTGTCCGTCTGGGCGAAGTAGGGTGAAGCGAAGCTGAAGTAGATAAACATCACAATGAGGCTCAGAAAGGCGAGCAGCTTCTGCTGCGCCTGCGCCCCGAAGAAGCGATTGAGTCCGGATACGCTCGCGGACGTGCGGGCCTCCGCGGCGGCGTGTTCGGTGGGGATGGCCGTGTTCGGTTCCATGCTTCAAGCCGCCATTGTTTCGCGTTGCGTCGCCAGTTGCATGATTCGCTCCTGCGTCGCCTCTTTAGGCGTCAGTTCGCCGGTGATCCGCCCCTCGCACATGACGACGATCCGATCGCTCATGCGTAGGATTTCCGGCAGCTCCGACGAAATCATGACGATCGCTTTGCCCTGATTGGCCAGCTCTCGGAGGAGCCTGTGGATTTCGGACTTCGCGCCGACGTCGATGCCGCGCGTCGGCTCGTCAAAGAAGAGGACGTCACAGTCGCGTGCGAGCCACTTGGCGACGATGACCTTCTGTTGGTTGCCGCCCGACAGCAGCCGCACCTCCTGCGTCAAAGAGGGGGTGCGGATGCCCAGGAGCTTCACGAACTTCGCCGCCGCGGAAAAAATTCCGCGCTCGCGCAGGAAGAAGCCGAAGGACAGGTAGCGCGCCAGACTGGCCATCACGATGTTAGAGGCGACGTCCATGCCGATCGCGAGGCCGAAGCGCTTGCGGTCTTCCGACAAGTAGCCGATGCCGGCGGCGACCGCGTCCTTGGGCGTGCGGACGGAAAGCTTCTTGCCTCTTACCCGTATCTCGCCCGACTGCGGCCGGTCGGCTCCGAAGACCGCGCGCGCCACTTCCGTCCGCCCGGCGCCCATCAGCCCGGCGAAGCCGAGGATCTCGCGGCGTCTGACCGAGAAACTAACGTTCTTCACCAGCGGGCCGCAGTTGAGGTTCGTCACTTCGAGCTCGACGTCGCCCGGCGGCGTTTCGCCGACAAAGCGCTCGTCGCTAATCGTGCGGCCGACCATCATGCCGATGACGGTCGCGGTGCTCGTCGTCGCCACGTCGCGCGTGCCGACGTACTCGCCGTCGCGCAGCACCGTGACGCGGTCGGCGATCTGCTTTAGTTCATCGATCTTGTGAGAGATGTAGATGATGCCGACGCCGCGGGCCTTCAGTTCGCGAATCACCTTGAAGAGCTCGGCGATCTCGGCGTTGTTAAGCGCCGCGGTCGGCTCGTCCATGATCAGCACCCGCGAATTGAAGGATAGCGTCTTGGCGATCTCGACCATCTGCTGTTTGGCGACGGTGAGCGAGCCGACGACGGTGCGCGGGTCGATGTTGAGACTGAGATGGGCGAGCGCCGTCGCCGCGTCGCGGTTGAGCTTGTCCTCGTCGAGCAGCAGACCGAAGGCGCTGCGCGGCTCACGGCCGATGAAGATGTTCTGCGCAACGGTGAGGTGATTCATCAGTTGCAGTTCCTGATGAATGATGCCGATGCCGGCATGCTGCGCCTCGCGCGGATTGGCGAACGCAACCTCGCGGCCATTGTACACAATCTTGCCGCTGTCTTTGGCGTAGACGCCGGCGAGAATCTTCATCAGCGTCGACTTGCCGGCGCCGTTCTCGCCCATGAGGGCGTGCACCTCGCCGGACAGCAGTTCGAAGCGGACGTCGCTAAGCGCCCGCACGCCGGGAAACGCCTTGCAGACCCCTTCGACGGCGATGACAGGCGAAGGCATAGTCTAACGATCCTCCGGTTGCGTATTCGCGCCGTCCCGCTTCAGGTTAGGGCCCAGAGCGCGCGTCACGGCGCCTCTTTGCCGCGCGGGCGGCTCTCGGCTGGCGTCGAGACGCTCGCCTTGCCGAAGCGGCTCTTGTCTTGTCGTCACCCTCGTGCGCTCCCTCTCGTTCACCGGCTCGCGTTCAATCCGAAGCGATTATCGTCCGACTGTTTCGCGCCGGCTGGATTCCGCGGGCTAGTAGTCGGACGTTCGGCGAGACCGCCCGTCAGCCGTAGAGAGGTCCGTAATTCTGACAGGCGCGATAATCCTGGCCCTCGGGGTCCATGCCGAACGCTTCCCAGGCGCTCGGGCGATAGATCGCCGCTTCGTCGACGTTGTGCATGCTGACGGGGATGCGCAGCAGCGAAGCGAGCGCGATGAAGTCCGCGCCGACGTGGCCGTGCGCCAGCGCGCCGTGATTGGCGCCCCACGCCGCCATCACCGAGTAGACGTCGCGGAACGGTCCCTTGCCGGTCAGCCGCGGGGCGAACCAGGTGGTCGGCCAGCTCGGGTCGGTGCGCGCCTCCAGCCTCTTGTGCGCCGCCTCCGGCAGCTCCACGCTCCAACCTTCGGCGAGCTGCAGCACAGGGCCGAGGCCCTTCACGAGGTTCAGACGCGCCATCGTGAAAGGCGCGCCGCCGCGGGTGGTGTAGTGGCTGGAGAAGCCGCCGCCGCGGAAGTACTCCTCCACCGCCGAGCACCAGTCGGTCGCCGCCAGCGCCGCCGCGGCGTCCGCCTCGGTCAGCTCCCAGTGCCGCTTCATCGTCGGCCGGCCCGCGGCGTCCTTGGCGGTGCAGGCGCCGTCCAGCGCCGCCGCGCCGGAGTTGATCAGGTGCAAGAGCCCGTTAGCGGCCGGCCCATCGAGCTGATGGCCGGTGACGCGCTTGACCGCGTCCGCCGACCAATAGGTGCGCACATCGGCGAAGATCTGCGCCTTGCCGGTGAGCAGATGGCCGAACAGCATCGTCGCGCCGTTCAGGCTGTCGTTCTCGGTAGCGAGGATGACCGGCTCACGCAGGCCGTTCCAATCGAACGAGCTGTTGAGCAGCGCCTCGGCGACGTCGGCGTTGGGGTACTGGTCGGTCCACTGCCGCTGGCCCTGGAACCCGGCGGCGATGGCGTTGAAGCCGAGCGCCTCCTCGGCCCAGCCGGCGTCGACCAGCTTCGGATTTCCGCGCATCATGTCGCGGATCGCCATCGTCATGATCAGGCTCTCGCGCAGGATGCGCCGCTTGTCGTCGGCCGAACGCGGCTTGGCGTTGCGATCAATGCCGTAGCGGAAGCGCTGGTCGGCCCACGCCAGCGCGCGGTCCAGCTCGGCCTGGTCGAAAATCCCATTGTCGAGCCGCCGGCGCACCTCCGTCATGTCGACGGTCTGCACGCGCATGCCGAGCCACGACTCGAAGAAGTCATGGTTGACGATCGATCCGGCGATGCCCATCGAGACGGCGCCGATCGAGAGATAGCTCTTGCCGCGCATATGAGCGACCGCGAGCGCGGCGCGGCCGAAGCGCAGCAGCTTTTCCTCGACGTCGGCGGGAATGGCGGAGGCGTCGGCGTCCTGGACGTCGCGACCGTAGATCGAGAAGGCGGGCAGGCCCTTCTGGTTGTGCGCCGCCAACGCCGCCGCGAGATAGACCGCGCCAGGCCGCTCGGTGCCATTGAAGCCCCAGATCGCCTTCGGCCGCAACGGGTCCATGTCGATGGTCTCGCTGCCGTAGCACCAGCACGGCGTCACCGACACCGTCGCGCCGACGTTCGCGCCGGCGAACTTGGCTTCGCAGGCGGCGGCTTCAGCCATGCCGGCGATGGTGTCGGCGATCACGCACTCCACCACTTCGCCGCCCGGGTGTCGCAGCTTGGCCGACAGCAGCGCCGCCGTGCGGCGCGCCATCGCCATCGTTTGCCCTTCCAGCGACTCGCGCACGCCTCGGCGGCGACCATCGATGATCGGCCGCACGCCGATCCTCGGTAAAGAACTGTTCATTGCACCGGCCTCCCCCTGTTTGAGCCCGATTCATCTCTTTTGACGGCCCGCGGTAGTGCCGGACTCATCGTGGGCGGCGCAGCGCCTCACTTTGGTTTCGCGCGCCGCCAACGGGCTGCTAATTCGACGTAGCATAACAACACGCACCGCCTGCAGATCGCTAGTTCGACGTAGCACCATAGTACCGGCCGCATCGGCTCGCAAGCGCGACAAAATCTCGCAGGGAAGATCCGCTGCCGCGGCAGCCATGGCTTGCCGCGACCGCCGATTCACGGTGCAGACTCAGATAATCAACGGTATTGGATTTGCGGGAAGCATCGCTGTAAGGACGACATGTGCCAAAAACGATCGAGGAAATCGCTCGCGAAACGGGCTTCTCGGCGACGACCGTCTGGATGGTCGCGAACGGACAAGCTGGCAAGTACCGGATCAGCAAGGCGACGATAAAAACCGTCGAGGAGCACATCCGGCGGCACGGCTTCGTGATCAATCACGCCGCTCGCAGTCTGAAACTCAGGCGCACCGATACGATCGGATTGGTCGTCCCGGAAATCGGCAACGCCTTCTTCGCGCGGCTGATGGCCGGTCTCGAGGAACTCTGTCGCAGCAGCGGCCTGGTTCTGTTGACGGCGTCGACCAACGAGAATCCGGAACGGGAAGACCGGGCCGTTCGCACCCTATGGGCGCGCGGCGTAGACGGACTGATCGTTGCGCCTTGCCGCACCCCCGACTATGGCAGGTTGTTCGCGAAGAACGCGAAAATGCCGATTGTCATCGTCGACCGCGCCTACCCCGGCTCGGCGTATCCTTCCGTGGTCAGCGACAACGTCGAGGCGGGCGTCGCGCTGACCCGAGCCGTGCTGGCGACGCGTGCGCCGTTGGCCGCATTCCTCTGCGGCCAACCGGAATTGCCTTCGATCGCCGGGCGCATTCAGGGTTTCGCCGCCGCGTGCCAGGAAGCGGGCGTAGCCGCTTGGAAAGACCTCATCCTGCGCGCAGCGGAAAACACCGTCGGCGCCGGACGGGCTCTGATGGAGCAATTGCTGGAATGCGGGTCCCCGCCGGCGTCGTTCGTGTGTTCGTCCCTGATGGTGCTGGAAGGCGCGACGCAGCTTCTGAGAGAGCGAATCGGGCACATTCCGCCCGAGACGGTTATGGGCACCTTTGACGATCAGGAATCCCTTGACTTCCTGTCCAACCGAGTCTTTTCGGCGCGGCAGAACGAGAGAGAGTTGGCGACGTTAGCGTTCGCGCATCTTAAGGCACTGATCTCGGGGAGGATCTCCCCGCCTGAACGGACCACTGTTTCCTTCCAGTTGATTCGGCGCGGCGGCGCTCGCTGCGCGCCTGCCGCCGACGCTGGTCTTTAGCGGTCAAGTCGTCCAGGTCAATCTTAGAGACTGGTCGATAATGGCGCCGCTGGGATGGGGCCGAGATTCGCCGTTGGATCGAGCGGCGGCCGGCTCAATTGCGAGAAGTGGGCGACGAAGTTCCTGCGAGTCCGTTTCCGTAGCGAACCCACTCGACGCTTACGGCGAGATCGCACAAGCCGCGCTGGCGTGAATTGGCTGGGGGCCCCCGAAAGCCGAGCCACTTCAATAGCGTCGACGTAGCGCTCATGGAAGTCGACGCCAAAGCGATCGGCGATCACGCGCTTGAGATCGAGGCGCCGCCATCGCACGACGCCGTCGACTTCGCGGTCAGGGCCCGCTTCGACGATCGCCGCCAGTTCTCCCAATTGAGAAGGCGACAGGCGCCGCTTCCGCCCGCTCGACCAATGGTCCAAGAACCCATCCGGCCCTCAAGCATTGAACCGGTGAACCCAGTCGCGAAACTTCTGTCGGTCCATGCCGCCGATGTCCGCCGCCTGGCCCCGACCCATCCCATCCTCGACCGCCGCCAGCGACAGCAAGCGCCGGCTCTGGAAGGGGTCCTTCGAGCGCTTCGCCAAACGCCGAAGGTCCTCGGCCGAATAGTCGTCCCACGATTTTACCACTGAAGGCGCAGCGCGAATTCGCCACACCGCCGGGAATCAGCAAACCCGCGATCCCCGAAGCCCCCATGAGTCACAAATCGAAACCACTGGCGTTAGGCCAATCGTCAGTCAGGCTGCTTCGGCAAGGCCTGAGCATAGGCGCGCCACCGAGCAGCCTCGCGACGCAGAAACGCCGTATCGCGCCAGCGCGGCGACAAACGGATCGATGGCGGGTTTTGCTCTACACGCAGGACGTAGTCTTCCAATTCTCGCGCCCGCTCGAGATAAGTGTCGGCCGAGCGTTGATAGGTCATTGTAAAGCCTCGTTTTGCACAGCCTAATCGAGTGAGCCCACTGCGCGGAGTTTTCTCACGCCGGAGCTGTTGATTAGCTTTGCAAATTACATCAAGTTTTATCGATCCGCGGGCGAGCGGCGGAAGTCGTCACACATAGTGGACGAAGAGTAACCGATCGCGCGTTGCGCCATGGCGCAACGGAGTCGACGCAAGGGCGGCGGAGTTCAGAGTTGATTGACGCCTTGACGGCGCGCAGTGTCAGAAGTCGATGACAAGGCGGCTCAGGTTCGGCGCCAGGATCACGTCACCCTGGATGTCGCATGGCTTGCCGTCCGCGCGAGCCCGCTTGGCACCCGGATAGCGGTACGTAATCCGTTCGGGCGCGAGACCCGACAGCGCGAGGTCGACCGTAGCTTGCGATCGACCGCGGCGCGCCCGCAGGCTCACGGCGCCGAAGGCCGTCGGCAAGTCGCTGAGCGTGACGCCGTCGTTGTCCCACCAGGCGTCCGGCGCGCCCCTGAACAGCTCCAGCGTGCGGCCGTTTTCGCGCACCAGCATCCGACGAATCGCGGCGAAGAATTCCGCGGCGATCCAGGTGTGCGGCATGTCGCCGATGTAGTCGGGCGCCCGCAACTCCCCCCAGACGACTTCCGCCCATGCGCGCCAGCCGGGCGGCCGACGCGAATCCATCATCTTGGCGAGCTGCCGGAAGGCGTCGTCGAACCGCCCGAGCGAAACGAACGCGTTGAGGTTGCGCAGTTCGTACGGCGAGTAGTTTCCGGTGAAGCCGGGCGCGGAAATCGACGCGACGCGCTCGGCGGCGCGGTCGTAGGTGGCGCCGATCAGTTCCGCCGGGAGCGCGTCGTCGACCCGGCAGGGTTCGAAGGCGACCGAGGTCGAGGGGGGATCGACGTCCTCACGATCGGCCGAACCTGGAACCAGGTTCGACTTCATCGCAGCGGCGGTCATGCGGATCGAGCGGGTCAGGCTGGCCGCCAAAGCGGACCCTTGCGCTCTGGCGTGATCGGCGGCCGCATGATCGCCGATTTCGCGCGCGAGGTATTCGCAATTGCGCCAGGCGCTCAGGGCGAAATAGTCGTCCCAGTAGCTGAACGACGGCTTGCTGTAGCCCTCGTGGCTGATCGACGGCGCGACGAGGCCGTAGAAGCGGCTCGCGGGGTCGTGCGCCGCATTGGTTTGCGCGACCAGCGTCGCGATGAATCGCGTCGCGCGGACGACCGGCTCGAAGACGGCCTCGAGAAACGCACGGTCTCTGGCGACGCGGTAGACCTCGGCGGCGACGCCGACAAATTCGCCCTGGGCGTCGAATTCGACGTCGCTGCCGTAGCCGCGGTTGACCGAGCCGTCGACATTGAGGATCGGCGGGACCAGGCCGCTCGGGTAGATGCGCTCGGCGTACCAGAGGACATAGCGCTTGGCTTCGTCGATCAAGCCCGCCCACAGCAAGGCGAGCGCCTGCGAGGAGCCGTCGCGGATCCAGGTGCGGTCGTAGTTGCGTGGGCCCGGCTTGAAGGCGACGCGGGTGGCGTTGACCAGAATGTACGCGGTCTGCGCTTCGAGCGTGTCGCTGATCTCGCGGTCGCCGACGACGATCCGGCGCGGGCCGAGCTTCTTTCGCCAGGCGCGACGGACACGGTCGCGCGCCGGCGCGAAAGCGATGTCCGCGCGCGGAGCGATGTCGTCGCGCATCGGCGCAGAGACGTTGACCGACACCGAGCGAAAACGAGAACTCGCAGGCGGCGCTGACCAGGCTCGAGGCCGAGCGGAGGCTGGGCGCCGTGCGGCGCGGCGCGGCGTCGATCAGCTTCACGACGTCGCCTTCGTCGAAATCGACGATCGCCGCCGCGTCGGGCTCGCGCGAGAACGCGGCGAAGATCCGGTCGTTGACCGACAGCCGGGCGCCGTCGACTGCAACTGCGTTGACGTTGGCGTGGCCGCCGTGCTGCCAGTAGGGATTGACCTGAACCGGGCGCACGGCAAGAACCAACGCCGCGGTCTGCGCCGCGGCGCTGCGGTTGGCGAGCCGGTGCTCGGTCAGGACTTGCCCGGCGCGGGCGAAAGCGGTCGTCCGCAACTCGACGTCCTCAACCGACCATTCGACGCTGGCGATCGGCATCGAGCCTGCGGCGAGCCGCTGTTTCACGCTTGCGCAACCCGGCGCGCCATGCAGCGCGCCGCCGAGCCGAACGAGCGGTGTAATCTGCGGCGAACCGCGGCGCGGCTCTAGATCGCCATATTCGTCGAGCAGCGCCTGCTCGCCCTGATCGACCTCGCCCAGCGCCGTCCAATAGACTTGGCGGCCGAGGAGCGACTGTGGATAGAGTTCGCCGCGCCCCGATTGCGCCGCCCGCTCCAACTGGCCGATCGGCATGCGGTCCTTGTTGAGGATGCGCAGCTTCAGTTCGCTGACGACGGCGCCGCCGGGCGCGCTCGCCTTATGCACAGTCAGGCGAAAATAGCGGCTCCTCGTCGAGCGCCACCAGAAGCTGTCGGTTCCCCCGTCGCCGGTTTCGATGCGGCCCATCTCGCGAAAGGTTTCACCGTCGTCGGAGAGATGCGCCGAGAACACGGTTCCGTAAGCGTCTCCCCACTCGATCAAGGCGCCGAGCGGAGACCGCACGGCGCCGAAGTCGACCGTAATGCTCTCGCCGGCGGGAACATTCACGGCGGCGTGGCCCAGCGCGGCGAGCCGACCCGCCTCGCGCACCGAGGCGGCCTCCTCGGGAGCGTAGAGGTTGATTTCGACGATCTCCGGCCCGCGCTCGGCCGTCGGGTCCTCGCTGGTCCAGCGAACGAACCGCGCCTCGACCGCCGGGAAGGCGAATACGTCCTGTCCGGCCTCGCCATGGCGCGTGCGGCAGAACTCGGACCACGCCGTTCCGTCGACCGACGACGCAAAGCGATATTTCGCCGACGCGCGTTCGCCCCAATAGACCTCGAGCCCGCCGAGCGTCGCAACCGCGCCGAGATCAATCTCGAACCACGGCCTGTCCGCCGCCTCCGGCGTCCAAGCCGTCGCGTAGCTGTCGTCGACGGCGCGCTGCGGATCGCCGCTGCTGGCGGCGACTCGCCATTGGCGTTTGGGCGGAACTTTCATCAGGGCTTCCGACATCGAGGGTAGGTCCGAGACGCCGCACAGGCAAGGGCGGCCGATCGGGCGCGCGCCGGAGGGTCGACCGCGCTCGCGCGCCCTTCGCCCGCCTCGCCGCGCCTTCGCAGGGGTTGTCGTCGCGACGAGGGCGTCCTTTCGACGCAGCCTTGGCGCAGTCGGCCCCGGCCGGTCAGTTGTTTTGGTCGCCAAATTGGATAATGACATTGGCCTCGACCTCGCGGCGCCGTCCGCCCTGCCTGGATCAAGTCGAGCGGCCGGCCTAGGGAGGCCGCCCCGAGCGCAATGCGAACGGATGCGACGCCATGGCGAGTGCGGGAAAAGCGACGCCGAACGCCGGAAACGGCGACCAGCCGCGCGAAGACAGCGTCGTTTCGCAGTTGATCGGCTTGGCGGCGGCGCTGTGGGCGTCGCGCCACCGCGGCAGGGTCATCCTGCTGCTCGTCGCTCTGGTCGCGGTTGTCGGCGCGAGCGCTTATGCGCAGATTCTGCTGAACGCCTGGAACCAGCCGTTTTACGATGCGCTATCGCGCAAGGACGTTTCCAGTTTCATCGTGCAGCTCGGCGTATTCGCCGAGCTGGCGGGCGTGCTGCTAGTCCTCAACGTCGCGCAAGCGTGGCTCAACCTGAAGTCGAAGCTCATCCTGCGCAAGCGACTGGTCGAAGACCTCGCCGCCGAGTGGCTAGCGCCGCTGCGCGCCGTCCGCCTCTGGCAAATCGGCGAAATCGGCGAAAACCCCGACCAGCGCATCCATGAAGACGCCAGGCACCTGACCGAACTTTCGACAGATCTGGGCATCGGCCTGCTGCAGTCCAGTCTGTTGCTGTTGAGCTTCGTCGGCGTGCTGTGGATCCTGTCCGACAACATGGTCGTCACGATCGCCGGGCGCGCCTTCGTCCTGCCGGGCTACATGGTGTGGTGCGCGCTGCTCTACTCCGGAGTCGTGTCGCTGTTGAGTTGGCTCGTCGGCCGTCCGCTGATCCACCTGAACGCGGAGCGTTACGCGCGGGAGGCGCAGTTTCGCTTCGCGCTCGTGCGGGTGAACGAGGAAATCGAAGGCGTCACCCTCGACGGCGGGGAGGCCGACGAGAAGGAGCGTCTCGATTGGTTCGTTCGCGGCATCATCCAGGTCTTCGAGCAGATCATCGTCGCCACGACCTGGCTGACGAGCGTGACGGCGGGCTTCGGTTGGCTGGCGATCGTCGCGCCGATTCTTATCGCCGCGCCCGCGTATTTCTTCGGCGCCATGACCTTCGGCAAACTGATGATGGTCGTCGGCGCGTTCAACCAGGTGCAGCAAGCGCTGGGATGGTTCGCCAACAATTTCTCCAGCATCGCCGACTGGCGGGCGACGCTCCTTCGCGTCGTGAGTTTTCGCACGATGTTGCTGACAATCGACAAGGTCGGCGAAAGTCAAAGCCAGATCGAGTTGGACGGGCGGCACGAGGAATCGATCGTCATCGACGAACTCTGGATCGCGACGCCCGAGGGGCGCCTCACGCTGACCGAATCCCATCTGGAGGTTAAACCGGGCGATCACGTTCTCATCACCGGCGATCGTGACGCCGAACGCAAGCTGTTCCAGGCGATCGCGGGACTTTGGCCCTGGGGCGGTGGCCGCGTGGCGCGTCCGCGTCGGCAGTCGATAGTCTTCATGCCGACGCCGGGCTACGTGCCGCCCGGAACGCTGCGCGAGGCGCTCGCCTATCCCCATCCGCCGCAGACCTATGACGACGCGCGCATTCGCGAGGTTTTCACCATCGTCGGTCTCGACCACCTCGCGCCCATGCTCGACGAGAACGAGCGATGGGATCGGCGGCTGAGCGACAACGACAAGCAATGCCTGGCGGTCGTCCGCGTGCTCCTGCAAAAGCCGCATTGGGTCGTGCTCAACCGGGCGCTCGCCGCCCTCGACCACGAGGTGGCGCGACGCGTGGCGGCGGCGTTCGAGCGACACTTGGCGGACGTCGGCGTCATCTACATCGGACCGCTGCCGAACGGGCACGGGCATTTCCCGCGAGTCGTCAACCTCGTGTTGGATCCGCAGGGGCCTCGCTTCAAACCGTCGGTCAAGGCGGAAGCCCTTGACCCGCGCGAAGCCGCAGCGGCTTCGTCGCGTTAGACAGCCTCTCGTCACCGAGTCGGCGGGACGCAGGCGAGCCGCAGACGTTTCTGCGAGGCCCGCGGGGATTGCTCGACCATGCGATCGCCGAAGCGCCGCCTCACGCCAAGCGCGCTCCGCACGACCAGCGCGACGTCGATCCCGGTCCGCTGGAAAAGATGCGCCAACCCGCCCCGCGGCGCGGCCCATCGCCATGCTCGGTCGGCCCGAACCTCATGACCAGCTTGCGGGTCAAGAAATCATAGGGCAATTGCAATGACATAAGCGTTCGCAGTTTTGTCCTTCGAGCCCGGCGTCAATGTCGGTCGGCTCTTTCGGCCATTGGCGGCGCCGGCGCGTTTGTCGCGTCGGCGTGGACGGCGGGGCGGCGGCCGAGTGTTCGGCTCGCCTGCCAGCCCGCTGACAAGCCTCGAGCCCGGCGACGAAAACGAGTGGTTCATCGACCACGATGCGACGAACGGCCTCGGGGATCTTCGAATAGGGCGTAGCGGGCGCGGCAGGGCTCGTCATAGGGATGGCGTCCTCGGCGGGCTCGGAGCCGCCGCGACGCGCTTGCTCTTGACATCGCGCGCCAGCCGAGCGTGACATCGCACGCGAGCCGTGCGAGCGTTTCGACCGATGGGGCGGGATTTTTCGACGACGCGCTCGGCGCGCCGAGCCGCAGGAGAGCCGTGATGGGAATCGTCTCCGAACAGCCTGGGATCGCCGACGTGGCGCGGGGGCGCCTCAGTCGCGAGGCGCTAGAGGCGAATTTCGCCGACCTGCATCCGCCGTTGAGCGCGCACGAAGCGAGGATTGAGGCCGATCGCTGCTACTTTTGTTATGACGCGCCGTGCGTGCGCGCTTGCCCAACCGCCATCGACGTCCCCCTCTTCATCCGTCAGATCGCCGCCGGCAACCGGCTCGGCGCGGCGCGCACGATTCTCGACGCCAACATCATGGGCGGCATGTGCGCGCGCGTATGTCCTACCGACACGCTTTGCGAGCAGGCCTGCGTGCGCGAGGCGGCCGAGGGCCAGCCGGTCCGCATCGGCCGACTTCAGCGCTACGCCGTCGACGCGCAGATGGAGGCCGGCAGGAATCCTTTCGACCGCGCCGCGCCGAGCGGCAAGCGCGTCGCCATCGTCGGCGCGGGGCCGGCGGGCCTCGCCTGCGCGCATGCGCTCGCAGTCGCGGGCCACGAGGTCACGATATTCGAAGCGCGAGAGAAGTCCGGCGGGCTCAATGAATACGGCATCGCCGCCTACAAGACGCCGGACGATTTCGCCGCCAAGGAGGTCGCCTTCATCCTCTCGATCGGCGGCGTCACGGTCAAACACGGCGTCGCGCTTGGGCGCGACATTTCGCTCGAGGCGCTGCGGAGCGATCATGACGCGGTGTTTCTTGGGCTCGGTCTCGGCGCGACCAACAAACTCGGCCTGGCTGGCGAGGGCGAGCTCGCCAATGTCATCGACGCGGTCGATTATATCGCCGACTTACGGCAGGCTACGGACCTCAGCAAACTGGCGGTGGGGCGGCGCGTCCTCGTCATCGGCGGCGGCATGACCGCGGTCGACGTCGCGGTGCAGTCGAAGCTGCTCGGCGCCGATCGAGTGACGATCGCGTATCGACGCGGCACCCATCAGATGAAGGCGAGCCGATTCGAGCGGCGCCTCGCGCAGACCAGCGGTGTGCTCATTCGCCCCTGGGCGCGCCCGGTCGCGCTGGAGAGCCATGGCGGCGCGGCGAGCGGCGCCCTATTCGAGCGCACGCGCGAAGAGGACGGCGCCCTGGTCGGCGCCGGGCGCGCCTATCGCGTCGAAGCCGACGTGGTGTTCGTCGCGATCGGCCAGAAGGCGGCGCCCGAGGCGCTCGCCGGAGCGGAAGTTCAATGCGATAAGGACGGGCGCATTGTCGTCGACGAGGAGCGGCGCACCAGCCTTGCCGGCGTGTGGGCGGGCGGCGATTGCGTAGCGGGCGTGCTGGACCTTACGGTCCGAGCGGTCGAAGACGGCAAGCGGGCGGCGAGATCGATCGACGCGGCGTTGAAATCGACGGCGCAGAGCTGAAGGAGAACGCCATGGTCGATCTCAGCGCCAATTTCGTCGGCATCAAGTCGCCCAACCCGTTCTGGCTCGCCTCGGCGCCGCCGACCGACTGCAAGATCAATGTCGAACGTGCGTTCCGCGCCGGCTGGGGCGGCGTCGTATGGAAGACGTTGGGCGAGGCCGGACCGCCCGCGGTCAACGTCTCCGGCCCGCGCTACGGCGCCCTGTACGGCCCCGACCGGCGGGTGTTCGCGCTCAACAGCATCGAGACGATCGCCGACCGCGATCTCGCCGTCAATCTGCAAGAAATCAAGCAAGTCAAGTGCGCGTGGCCCGACCGAGCGGTTGCGGTGTCGCTGATGGTCCCGAGCGAGGAAGCGTCGTTGCGAGAGATCCTCGCGCGGGTCGAGGACACCGGGTGCGACGGCGTCGAGCTGAACTTCAGCTGCCAACCCGGCGTGTTCGAGCTCGGCGAGACGCCCGAGACCATCGAAACGGCGACGCGCTGGTGCAAGGCCCACACACGCATGCCAATCATCGTCAAGTTGACGCCGAGCGTCGTCGACATTCGCGACCCCGCGCGCGCGGCCCAGCGGGGCGGCGCCGACGCCGTCTCGCTCATCAACGCCATCCCCTCGATCATGGGGGTCGATCTCGACGCGATGACGCCCGTCGATCCGATCGACGGCAAGGGCGCGTACGGCGGCATGTGCGGCCCAGCGGTCAAACCGATCGCGCTGGCGATGGTCGCCAAAATCGCACGCGATCCGATGACCGCGGGACTGCCGATCTCAGGGATCGGCGGCGTGACAATCTGGCGCGACGCGGCGGAGTTCATCGCGCTCGGCGCCGGCAACGTGCAGGTCTGCGCCGCGGCGATGACCTACGGCTTCAAGATCATCGACGAGCTGACCTCCGGGCTGAAGAACTTCATGGCCGCCAAGGGCTACCAGCGCATCGACGATTTCCGCGGCCGCGCCGTAGAGAACGTCACGGACTGGCGGTTCCTCAACCTCAGCTACGTCGCCAAGGCCGAGATCGATCAGAGCCTGTGCATCAAGTGCGGACGCTGCCATATCGTCTGCGAGGACGCTGCGCGCCAGGCGATTTTCGCATCCGTCGACGGCGAGCGCAAATTCGTCGTCAACGACGCGCGGTGCATCGGCTGCAATCTGTGCGCGCTGGTCTGCCCGGTGGAGAATTGCATCAAACTCGCGCATCGCGCCGAGGGCGTCGATCCGCGCACCGGCTCGAGCTATGCGCAGCGGCCACGCATGTGGACGGCGCATCCCAATAACCCGGCGACGAAGGCGGCGGAGTAGGAGCGGGGCCCGGCAATCGCGGACGCCGCGCCGGTTCGTCGGGGGCGCTTTCGGGACGGACGATCGACGCGACGGTCGCGCGCGGCAGCGGCGCGATCCTGACGCGCGCCGCCGATGCATCGTTCAAGCGTCGTCGTCTCCGCGAAGACCGGCCTCGCGCCTGCCCGCGATCGGCTATTTCACGACGACGGGCGTGCCGATGTGAACGCGGCTGTAAAGATCGATGACGTCGAGATCGCGCATGCGAATGCAACCCGAGGAAACCGCCTGACCGATCTCGTCGGGTTCGTTGGTGCCGTGGATGCGGTAAAGCGTGTCGCGATCGCCCTGATAAAGATAGAGGGCGCGCGCACCCAAAGGATTGTCGTAGGCGCCGGCGAGCGGGCCGTGCGAGAGATAGACCTTGAATTCCGGCCAGCGTTGCATGATCGAGGCGGTCGGCATCCACTGCGGCCATTCGACCATGTGACCGACGCTCGCGCGCCCGGTCCAGCCGTAAGCTTCCGCGCCGGTCGCGACCTGGTATTGGATCGCTTGCTTGCCCGGCAGCACAAAATAGAGGTGCTTGGTGGTCGTGTCGACGACGATCGTCCCCGGTTTCTCCCCGGTCGGATCGCCGACCCGATTGCGCACGATCGGGATCGACCATTCCTCCGGCGGAGCGAGCGCCATCATCGCCTTGTCGTGAGGCGTCAACTTCGTGTCGACCGCCATCGGCGAGCCGATGGGAGCGCAACCGCTCAACAACGCGCCGGCCAACAACGCCACGCCGATGGTGAATTTCGTGCCTGTCATCTCAGCGTCCACAGCCCCGTTCACGTGTCGCTTACCATAAAGCGGACCGGTTTACCGATTCTTTTCCTCGCCGACGAACATTTACGCGAACAATGGCCGCGGCGCCACACTTTATCCGGCGGCGGGCCGGCCAACCCGCTCACATGGCGGTTACGGGACGGCCGGGACGCCTATATCGGCCTCTTTTCCCAGCGACGACGCGTACTTGCCGCCGCGATTCGATTCGATCCGGCCCCGCCTCAAGGGGCGTTTGCGGTCGCGCGACGCATAGACGGCGCTCTTGACGAATCGCTTCAACCGTTGATTCGCATCGCCCGCGGCAACCGCCAGCGCAAAGCCGGCTGGACCGAGCCATGCGCTCCGCGCCTATCCCAGCAGCCCGCCAAGCCGCGGGGCCAATGGGTTTTCCGTGAGGGCGGCGAGGTCGGGCGCGTCGATTTGCGCGGCGCCGGACAAGGCGCCCCACAGCCGGTCGATGACCGCGCGCTCGACGCCATCGACGATGATGACAACGCGCGTCCCGCGCTCGCCGTCCGGCCAAGCCTTAAGGCGACGCGGCGCGTGAAAGACCTGTTGCGCGCCGTTGACGACCAGCGGTTCGTCTGGATGTTCGGCGAGCGCGACGAGGCCCTTGACCCGCAGCAGGCGCGGACCGAGCATCGCGTGCAACAGCGCCTGGAAACGCGCGAAATCGGGCGCGCCGACCGGTTCGCGCGCAGCGAACGCATAGGCGCGAAGCGAGGCCGCGTGCTCGAGCGCGGATGTCGGCGCGTCGGTGAACGAAACGCCGATTGCCTCGGTCAGGAACTCCGCCGCGCCGAGTTCCCCGGCGGCGACGTCGGCCACCGGCGCGAAGGGATTGAGATCGCGAATCGCCGCGCGCAGCGAATTGAGCCGCGCGGCGCGCAGGGGCGCGGCGATCAGGTCGGTCTTGCTCAGGCCGATGCGGTCGGCGAGCGCGATCTGGCGCCGGGCTTCGCCATGGGCGCCGAGGGTCGCCGGCCCGTTGACGGCGTCGACGAGCGTCGTCACGCCGCAAAGGCGAAAGCGCGTCGCCAAAACCGGATCGGCGGTCAGCGCGCGAAGGATCGGCGTCGGGTCGGCTAGACCGGTCGTCTCCAGAACCACGCGCGCGAACGGCGCGACGGCCTTCTGATCGCGGCGGCTCGCCAGGTCGCCGAGCAAATCGACGAGATCGCCGCGTAGCGCGCAGCACATGCAGCCCGCTTCGAGCGAGATCACCTCGCCGGCGACGGCCTCGAACAGCAAGTGGTCGAGGCCGATCTCGCCCCATTCGTTGACGATCACCAGCGTGCCGACGAGTTCGCGCGCTCGGAGCAGACGATTGATCAGCGTCGTTTTGCCGGAACCGAGAAAACCCGTGACGACATGCAGCGCAATGACCTCGGCCTCGCTCGCGGGCGGGCCGAAGCCGTCTCGGCCGGGGGCGAGGCCCTCGCGGCGGGCCGCCTCGCGCTGGGCGCTTCCTGACGCTGCCATTTCGGCGCGGAACCTAGAACGCGGCGGCGCCGCCGCACAAGCCCGTCTCGGCGGCGCTCGAGCGCTTGCTTGACGCTCTGCGGTCCGCCTGCTAATCATGCGGCACCTCGGAAGAGCAAAACAGTGATACAAATCAACGTGTTATGTGTCTGCGCGGCGGAACGCGGCGGACGCCGGAGGGGCGTGCGATGACCATTCGCCTTCACGCGGGCGACCTTCCCGACGGTTTCGATTTCGGCGCGGCGGTCGCCATCGACACCGAGACGCTCGGCCTCGAAGTCGGTCGTGACCGGCTTTGCCTGGTGCAGCTTTCGCGCGGCGACGCGAACGCCGAACTCGTCCAGATCGCGCCCGGACAGACGCGCGCGCCCAACCTGGAAAGGCTGCTCGCCGACGCGAATGTGCTTAAACTCTTCCATTTCGGCCGCTTCGACATGGGCGTGCTGCGCCATACGTTCGGCGTGATGCCGGCGCCGGTCTACTGCACCAAGATCGCCTCCAAGATCGCGCGCACCTATACCGATCGCCACGGGCTAAAGGACCTGACGCGCGAACTCCTCGGCGTCGAAGTCTCCAAGCAGCAGCAATCCTCGGACTGGGGCGCGCCGGCGTTGAGCGAGGCGCAGCTCGCCTACGCGGCGTCCGACGTGCTCCATCTGCACGCGCTGCGCGACAAGCTCGACGCGATGCTGGCGCGCGAGGGTCGCGACGAGCTGGCGCGCGCCGCGTTCGCCTATCTTCCCGAACGCGTGCGTCTGGATCTCGCCGGCTTCGCGCAGATGGATATTTTCGCCCACGAGTCGGCTTAAGGCTCCGGCGGCACGGGGCGTGAGTGGCCGTTTTCGTCGATGGCGACGAAGGTGAAATAGGCGTCGGTGACCTTCTCGCGCCTGTGGGTGTGAAAGCGCCGCGCCCAGGCCTCGATGTGGATTCTCATTGAGGTGCGTCCTACGCGATCGATGGAAGTGTAGACGCACAGCACGTCGCCGATTTTCACCGGCCGGATGAAGGTCATCGCCTCGACGGCGATCGTCGCCACGCGTCCCCGCGCGCGCTCGGCCGCGGCCATCCCGCCAGCGTGATCCATCTGGCTCAACACCCAGCCACCGAAGATGTCGCCGTTGGCGTTGGTGTCGGCGGGCATGGCGGCGAGGCGGACAGTGAGCTCGCCGCGCGGCTGTTCGGAGGAGGCGTCTTGGGCTGACATGACGGCGCTTCGTCTTCATCGCAGGGGCGGACGAATGTGCAGGGAATCGGCGGCGCAGGCAAGCGCTCAGCGTCGATTCGCTCCCTCGTGCGGCCGCCCGCCGATGACGCGCGCGACTCCCGCGAGGTCGGGGACGATCACGAGGTCGGCCAGGCCTGCCCGGGCGGCGATTTGCTCGACCGCCCGCGCCTGGCCGGCGCCGACTTCGACAAAGAACCAACCCTCGAGCGCGAGCAGCCGGGCGATCTGAGGCAGAAGCGCGCGATAGGCGTCGAGGCCGTCTTCGCCGCCGTCGAGAGCGAGAAGCGGATCGTGGTCGCGCACTTCACGCGGAAGATCCGCAATATCGCCGCTGCGGACATAGGGCGGATTGGCGACGATGAGGTCGAAAGGGCCGTCGAGCCCCGCGCCCCAATCGCCCAAGCGGATTTCGGCCCGGTTGGTCAAGCCGAGCGCCTCGACGTTGGCGCGCGCCACGGCCGCCGCGCTCTCGCTGACATCGACGCCGATCCCGCGCGCGGCGGGAAGTTCGCTTAACAGCGCACATAGCAGCGCGCCCGAGCCGACGCCGAGATCGAGAAGGGCGAGGGGTTCGCGACGCCGAACGGAGAATTCGATGAGCGCCGCCTCGACGATCGTCTCCGTTTCCGGGCGCGGGTCGAGCGCGTCGGGCGAGATCGCCAGCGACAGACTCCAGAATTCGCGCCGGCCCAGGATGCGCGAGAGCGGTTCGCCCGCCGCGCGCCGCGCGGCGAATGCGCTAACCTGCCGCGCCGCAGCGCCGAGCGGCGCTTCGGGCGCCCCGATGAGGTCGCTGGCCTTGAGCGCGCCGGCGGCGGCGAGCAGCACCCGCGCTTCACGCGCGGGTTCCTTGGCGACGCCCCGCATCGCGCGCGCCAAGGTTTTCAGCGCCTCCGCCCGCGTCGTCGCGGCGTCAAGCGGGCCGAGCGGCGTCAGGCGAACTGACCGTGGCAATGCTTGAACTTCTTGCCCGAGCCGCACGGGCATGGCTCGTTGCGGCCGACCTTGCCCCAGGTCGCGGGATTGTCGGGATCGCGCTCGGCGGCTCTCGCCAGCGCCGGCGCCGCGGTCGCCGCGACTGCGACCGCGGAAAACGGGCCGCCGTCGACCGGCTCGGCGGTCTGGCCGAATTGCGCCTCGTTCTCGTCGCTGCGCGGGTCGAGGTGTTGGAATTGCATCGGCGGGGGCGGCGGTTCGGGCGCCTGGAAGCGCACTTCGATGCGCATCATCTGCGCGATCACCGCTTCGTGCCACTGTGCGATCAGGATGCGGAAGAGATCGAACGCCTCGGCCTTGTATTCATTGAGCGGGTCTCGCTGGCCCAATCCGCGCCAACCAATGACCTGGCGCAGGTGGTCGAGCGTGACCAGATGCTCGCGCCAGAGATGGTCGAGGGATTGGAGAATGACCTGCTTTTCGATATAGCGCATCGCCTCGGGCGTATTGCGCTCGACGCGCGAGGCGTAGGCCTCGTCGGCGGCCTTGAGCAACCGCTCGGCCATTTCCTCGTCGGCGATGCCCTCTTCCTTCGCCCAAGCTTCGACCGGCAGATCGAGATTGAGCTTGGCCGCGACCTCTTGCTTCAGGCCCGCCACGTCCCACGCCTCGGGATAGGCGTCGTGCGGGATGTGCTTGGCGACGAGATCGTCGACGACGCCAGCGCGCATTTCGGCGATGGTCGGTTCGAGCGACTCCTGCGCCATCATCTCGCGTCGGTCCTCGAAGATGACCTTGCGCTGGTCGTTCATCACGTTGTCGAACTTGAGAATGTTCTTGCGCATGTCGAAATTGCGCGCTTCGACCTTCTGCTGCGCCTTTTCCAGCGCCTTGTTGATCCAGGGATGGACGATCGCTTCGCCCTCCTTGAGCCCAAGGCGCTTGAGCATCGCGTCCATGCGATCGGAGCCGAAAATGCGCATCAGGTCATCTTGCAACGACAGAAAGAACTTGGAGCGGCCGGGATCGCCCTGGCGCCCCGCGCGGCCGCGCAGTTGATTGTCGATGCGCCGGCTCTCGTGACGCTCGGTGCCGACGATATAGAGCCCGCCGGCCGCGATCGCCTTCTGCTTGAAGGCCTCGACTTCGGCGCGGATGGCGACCTCCGCGGCGTCGCGCTCCTCTCGCGAGGCGGCCGGGTCGAGCTCCTGCTTGACGCGCATCTCGACGTTGCCGCCAAGCTGGATGTCGGTGCCGCGGCCGGCCATGTTGGTGGCGATGGTGATGGCGCCGGGAACGCCGGCCTGCGCGATGATGAACGCCTCTTGCTCGTGGAAGCGCGCATTGAGGATGGCGAAATTCTTCGACGGCTTGCCGGCGCGCGCGGCCGCATAGAGCGCGGCCATCGCGTGCGGCTTGGCGAAATCGATCTTCCTGTAGCCGCGGCGCTCGAGCGTTTCGCCCAATTGCTCCGACTTCTCGATCGAGGTTGTACCAACCAGCATCGGCTGCATCTTGGCGTTGGCTTCCTCGATCTCGCGCACCACCGAGCGCAGCTTCTCGTCGTTGGTGCGATAGACCTCGTCGTCCTCGTCGAGGCGATCGACCGGTTGATTGGTCGGAATTTCGACGACGACCAGTTTGTAAATTTCGGCGAATTCGTCCGCCTCGGTCACCGCGGTGCCGGTCATCCCGGCGAGTTTCTTGTAGAGGCGGAAATAGTTCTGGAACGTGATCGACGCGAGGGTGACGTTCTCCGGCTGGACCGTAACGCCTTCTTTGGCCTCGAGCGCCTGATGTTGGCCTTCCGAATAGCGCCGGCCCGGCATCATGCGGCCGGTGAATTCGTCGACGATGACGACCTCGCCGTTGCGCACGATATAGTCCTTGTCGCGCTGGAACAGCTTGTGCGCGCGCAAGGCCTGATTGACGTGATGCACGAGGGTCGCGTTGGAGGCGTCGTAGAGTGATCCCTCCATCATCAGTCCGGCCTCGCGCAGCAGCGCCTCGACGTGCTCGTTGCCAACCTCGGTCAAGCTGACGGCGCGTTGCTTTTCGTCGATGTCGAAGTCCTCGCGCTTCAAGCGCGGGATGAGGGCGTTGACGCCGACGTAGAGGCCCGACCGGTCTTCCGACGGCCCGGAGATGATCAGCGGCGTGCGCGCCTCGTCGACGAGAATTGAATCGACCTCGTCGACGATGGCGAAGCTGTGGCCGCGCTGCACCATCTGCGCCATGTCGTACTTCATGTTGTCGCGCAGATAGTCGAACCCGAATTCGTTGTTGGTGCCGTAGGTGATGTCGGCGGCGTAGGCCTGTCGGCGCTCCTCATCCTCGAGGCCGTGCACGATCACGCCGACGCTCATGCCGAGAAACTTGTAGATCTCGCCCATCCATTCGGAGTCGCGACGGGCGAGGTAATCGTTGACGGTGACGATGTGCACGCCCTCGCCGGCGAGCGCGTTGAGATAGACGGCCAAAGTGGCGACCAGCGTCTTGCCTTCGCCGGTGCGCATCTCGGCGATCGCGCCCTCGTGCAGCACGAAGCCGCCGATGAGCTGGACGTCGAAGTGACGCTGCTTGAGCGTGCGTTTGGCCGCCTCGCGCACCGCCGCGAACGCCGGCGCGGCGAGATCGTCGAGGGTCGCGCCGGCGGCCAGCGCGGCGCGGAATTCGTCGGTCTTGCCGCGCAACTGCTCGTCGCTCAGCGCCGCGAATTCCGGCTCCAGGGCGTTGACGGCGGCGACCTTCGGCCGATAGCCCTTCAGGCGCCGGTCATTCGCGGAGCCGAACAGCTTCTTCAAGAGAGAGTCGAGCATTGGCGACCTTTCCGACCCCGCGACGACTTCGCCCGTCCCATCGACCGCAGCGCCCCGGCGGCGCCTTCTTCAAGGCGGGGCCGACCGGAAGTTTCACGCGCGTCTGCGCTCGGCCGCTCAATTCCTCGCGGAAAGCCGCCCGACTAAGCAGGCGATGACGACGACAAAAGCGCGAAAGACGACGACGGCGCCGTCCCTTTCGCGCTGCGGGAGAGATCGCGCGCTGAGATAGGCGCCGCCGCCGGCCTTGTCAATGATGGGACGAGGCGCGCCGGGGCGCGCCGAACGCGCGCCGCAGGGCGCGGCATCGGGAATATTGAAATTCTTGGATTTGCCGCCTAATGTGACAACATTGTTCGGTGGCCTGGTGGGCCGTTTGCGCCCGGGCCTGTACCGCGGGGGGCGTCGTATGACTCAGCTTCTCACGCTTTTCCTCTCCAAATTGATCCGTCATGGCCATCTCGAGGTCGAAACCAGCGACGGCGTCACGCGGGTTTTCGGCGACCGCACCGGGCCGCGGCTCGCCGTCCGGCTCGCCGACCGCGCCGCCGAGCGCGAGTTGACGCTCAACCCCGAGTTGGCGCTCGGGGAACTCTACATGGACGGCCGTCTCGATGTGACTCACGGCGACCTTTACGATCTTCTCACGCTCGGCGCGAGCAACCTCAGCGCTTTTGTCGGACCGAGTTGGACCGCGGCGCTGAACGAGGCGCGCATCGCGATGCGCCGCTTCCGTCAACGCAACGATCGCGCGCGCGCGCGCAGCAACGTCGCCCGGCACTACGATCACGCCCGACGGCTCTACGGCCTCTTCCTCGACGCCGACTGGCAATATTCCTGCGCCTATTTCGAGCATGAGGGCCAGACGCTGGAAGAGGCGCAACTCGCCAAGAAGCGGCATCTGGCCGCCAAACTGCTCCTCGACGAGGGCTGCACGGTGCTCGACATCGGCTGCGGCTTCGGCGGCATGGCGCTCTATCTGGCGCAAATCGCCGGCGCGCGCGTCACCGGCGTCACTTTGTCGGAAGAGCAATTCGCTCTCGGCTCCCGGCGCGTGGCCGAAGCCGGCCTCGGCGAGCGCGTCGCCATTCGCCTGCAGGACTACCGCGACGTCGACGGGCAATTCGACCGCATCGTCTCCGTCGGCATGTTCGAACACGTCGGCGTCGCCCGCTACGACGAGCATTTCGCCAAAGTGCGCCGCCTGCTGAAGGACGACGGGGTGATGCTGCTGCACGCGATCGGCCGCAGCGACAAGCCGGGCGCGAACAGCCCCTGGATCGAAAAATACATCTTCCCGGGCGGCTACATCCCGAGCCTGTCGGAAGTGATGGCGTCGATCGAGAGATCGGGCCTCTACATCACGGACATGGAAATCCTGCGCCTGCATTACGCCGACACGTTGAAGGCGTGGCGCGAGCGCTTTCAGGCGCACCGCGACGAGGCCAAGGCTCTTTTCGACGAGCGCTTCTGCCGGATGTGGGAGTTCTATCTCGCGGGTTCGGAAACCTCGTTCCGGGTCAACGGCAACATGGTGTTTCAGATCCAGCTCGCCAAACGGCAGGATGTCGTGCCGCGCACCCGCGACTACGTCGCCGAGCGGGAGGCGCAATTGCGCGAGCGCGAGGCCCAGCAGTCCGAGTTCTGGCGCGTGGCGAGCTAAGGCGAGCGAGAACCCTTCCCCGCTCGCGGGGAAGGGGCGCTCCATCGCGCTCAGAACAGCGACAACTGTCGCGGCCGGCTCGCTTCGTCGAGGATCGGCGCGCGAAAGAGATCGTTCCTGAGTTCGAGCGGGCTGTCGCGATAGCCGAGGCGCCTCGCCGCGATTTCGAACCGGCGTCCGATCATCCAGGCGTAGGGGCCGGAGCCGGCCATGCGCCGACCCCATTGCGAATCGTAGTCCTTGCCGCCGTGCATCGATTGGGTGAGCGCGAGCGTGCGCTCGAGCTTGTCGGGGAAGTTCACCGCCAGCCATTCGCGGAAAATCTCGCGCAGCTCCAGCGGCAGGCGCAGCGTGACGTAGCCCGCCTCGCGCGCGCCCGCCTGATGGGCGCGGGTGAGGATCGCCTCGATTTCGCCGTCGTTGACCGCGGGAATGATCGGCGCCGCGATCACGCCGACCGGAACGCCCGCCTGGGCGAGGCGCTCGATCGCCTCGATGCGGCGCCCCGGCGTCGGCGCGCGCGGCTCCATCCGCCGCGCGACGCCGCGATCGAGCGTCGTCACCGAGATGAACACCTTGGCGAGACCTTGCGCCGCCATCGGCGCGAGGAGATCGAGATCGCGCAACACCAGATTGGACTTGGTGACGATCGCTACGGGATGGCGCGCGCGGGCGAGCACTTCGAGAAGGGAGCGCGCGACCCGGTAGCGCCGCTCGATCGGCTGATAGGCGTCGGTGTTGGCGCCGAGCGCGATCCCGCGCGGGCGATACTTCGGTGCCGCGAGTTCGCGCTCCAGCAGCGCCGCCGCGCCGTCCTTGACGAACAGTCTGCTTTCGAAATCGAGGCCGGCGGAGAGGCCGAGATAGGCGTGGCTCGGCCGCGCGAAACAATAAAAGCAGCCGTGCTCGCAGCCGCGGTAGGGATTGACCGAGCGGTCGAAGGCGATGTCTGGCGACTGGTTGCGCGTGATGATCGAGCGCGGCCGCTCCAGCGTCACCTCCGTCTCGAAGCGCTCCGGCGCCTCGTCGAGCTCCCAGCCGTCGTCGAAATCTTCGCGCCGGAGAGGCTCGAACCGTCCGGAGACGTTCGACGCCGCGCCGCGCCCGCGCCGCCGCTCTATGGGAGCAAGCCGGTCGGCGGCGCCGGCGCCGAGCCGGCTCGCGACGGCGACGCGCTGGGAATTGTCGAGGAATTTCGCTGACTGGGCGGGCATGGTTGACGTCCGGAACAAATCATGAACATTTATCTAGTCCGGCCGCCTGGCGGCGTCAAGAGGCGAGGCGACGGACGGACGGCGCGAGCGACGCGCCCGCCGCCGCTTCAAAGCGAGTGGGGCGCCAAGGCGAGATTTCCGCGTTCGCAGGAATGACTTCGCTGGCGATTCCCCGAAGTCGCGTCATAATCCAGGATCAGACGAAATATCCCGCGGTCGGATCGACGCGATGGGACGAAACGATGAAGCCTAGGAGCTCGATGCTCGCCGCGCTTCTCTTGACGCTGCATGGCGCGGCGGCGGCGCAACCGGCGGCGAATCCGGCCGCCTCGCCGCCTTCGCACACTCGCGCGCTCCCGCTCGGCGTCGCGCGCAGCGGCGTCGTGCAGGCGATCCTGGTCCGCGACGGCGCGCATGTCGAAAAGGGGCAGATTCTCGTGCAATTGGATTGCCGCCCGCTGGAACGGGAGATCGCCTTTCGCGCCGCTTCGCTGGCGGCGGCCGAAGCCGCGTTCGAGCGGGTTCGCAACGGGCCTCGCCCGGAGGAGATTGCGATCGGCGAGGCCGGCGTCGGCGTCGCCGAGGCGCGCGCCGAGGAAGCCCGCGCCGCCCTCGATCGCGCCAGCGCGATGCCGATCGACGTCGCGATCACACGCGCCCAATTGCTGGTCGTCGAGCGCGATTCCCGCATCGCGACCGCGCAATTGCTCGACGCGCGCAAGAAGCTGGCGCTGCTGAGGGCCGGCTCGCGCGCCGAAGACGTCGCGGAGGCTGAGGCCAGGCGCGACGCGGCCGCCGCCTTCCTCGATGAAGGCAAGGCCGACTTGGAGCAGTGTTCCGTCAGGGCGCCGGCGCCGGGCAGCGCGCGCGTCCTCGCCACGCTCGGCGCGTTCGTTTCCATCTACTCGCCGACGCCGCTCGTCGAGTTGACCGTCGACGCGGGCGCCGATTGATCGGGACCGAACGCGCAAGTCGGAGCGGTTTCAGGCGGCCAAGGCCGCCTGTCGATCGATCTTGCCGACGAGCTCGGCGAGGTCGGCGCTGGGCGCCGCCGGGCTGAACAAATAGCCCTGGGCCTGCGTGCAGCCCTGCAATCGGAGAAAATCGAGTTGCTGCGGCGTCTCGACGCCTTCGGCGGTGGTGGCGATCCCTAAGCTCTTGGCCAGGCTGGAAATCGCCGCGATGATCGCGGTGCAATCCTGGCGGTCCGAGAGATCCTTGACGAAGGATCGGTCGATCTTGAGTTTGTCGAAGGGAAAGCCTCTGAGATAGCTCAAGCTCGAATATCCCGTTCCGAAGTCGTCCAAGGCGATGCGGACGCCGAAGTCGCGAAGCTTGTGCAGCGTCGCCTGCGTCGCTTCGGTCTCGGCGAGAAGCACGGACTCGGTGATCTCGAGCTCGAGCCGCTCGGGGGCGAGGCCGGAGTGAGCGAGCGCGCCGATCACGGTGTTGACGAGATCGAGCGTACGGAACTGGATCGCCGACAAATTGACGGCGACCGTCATCCCGTTGCGCCACGTCGCGGCTTCGGCGCAGGCGGTTCTGAGCGCCCATTCGCCGATCGGAATGATCAGGCCGGTCGCCTCGGCGATCGGTATGAAGTCGCTGGGAGGGATCATTCCCCGCTGGGGATGACGCCAGCGCAGCAGCGCCTCGAAACCGGCGACACGATTGCGGGAAATGTCGACGAGCGGCTGATAGTGGACTTCGAGCTGACCCGCGGAGAGCGCGTGCTTGAGATCCGCCTCCAGGGCGCGCCGCTCTTGCGCCTTCAGATCCATGTCCTTCTGAAAGAAGCTGTGCCGGCCCCTGCCCTCGGACTTGGCCTGATAAAGCGCCATATCGGCGTTCTTGAGCAGATCGTCGGCCGACTGCCCGTCGTCGGGAAACAAGGCGATGCCCACGCTCGCCCCGATGGCGACCTCCAGCCCGTCGATACTGTAAGGCTGCGAGAGCAGCTCAATGA
>JBEKBD010000054.1:0-18776 GCA_050015575.1 Roseiarcus sp.
CGGGGGATGGGCGGCGTCTCGCCTTGCGTCTTCGCCCAAGGCGTCAGGCTCCATCATCGGGATTCTCGCGACGCGGCGCCGGGTCGAGGCCGCGCGCCCGTTCAAGCCGAAAGGCGCTTGCGGCCGCGCGCGCGCCGGGCGGCAATCACCTTGCGGCCCCCTGCCGTCTCCATGCGCGCGCGAAAGCCGTGGCGGCGTTTGCGCACCAGCTTGCTCGGTTGATAGGTCCGCTTCACGTCGGGGTGCTCCATAAGCCGAAAACGCCGGGGAAAGCGCGCCGGGCGCTCCCCATAAGCCAAACCCCGGACCTCGCCGCGCCGCCCCCTTGGGAAGGGGCGTCGCGCGAGCCGGGAAAATCTTGAGGCGACGGCGGGGCCGTCGCGTGGGCGGCTTATAGGCGCGCCGCGCGCGGCAAGTCAATCGCGAGGGGACGACTCGATTCAGCTCGGTCATGACGAGCTCGAGCCTCGGGTAGTCAGCGTCAAAGCCGCTACCCGCCATCGCCGCGCTCGCCGTCAAGCCGCGGCGAATGCGGAGAATTCGTCCGCCAAGCCGCTATGCGCGTCGCTGGCCTCGGGTTTGCAAGTCGCGTTGCTGTCGATAAGCGGTGCCTCGGGGCCGCTTATCGACAGCAACGCGCCTTGAGCGCCTCTTGCCGCGCCGGCCCAGCGCTGGCGCCCCAAGGCGATTGCGAAGCAATCGTCCGCAGGGGCCGAAGCGCCGCGGAGGAGCGGCACAGCCGCTTGACGGCGACGGGGCGGCGCGGCCGGAGGGAGGTAGGGATTTTGTGCACTGCCGCCGTAACCCCGCGACCCTGTAGGACGTTGAAGGAAGAGGGGGATGCTGCTAGAATCAAGGCAAGCGTCGGAATAGGCCGGGCTGCTAGTTCTGACGGCCGCAAATATCGGATTTGTGCGTGGCATTTGCGATGGGGCAGGAAGATGGTCCCAACGATTCTTGCGGAAATGGAAACGCATTTTCCGGGCAGGACTGCGCTAGTCAATATCCATCAAGGGCGCAGCGAAGGAATGTTGAAGACCGAACACTTGCACGCTTTTTTCGCTAACGCTGACGCGTATCTGGTCAAAAGGGCACCGGAGACTGAAGAGGAGTATCGTGTTCTACAAATCGTTTCGGTTTGGCAGTCGGCGGCACAATTGCAATTGCAAGGCCCTGAGTTTGAGCACATCGACGCGAAGCTTGTTACTTTTAAGTCTTTTGGGACTCTTTTTAAACTAATATCGGACATGGATGACAACCGCGGAATCCATGGGCTTAAGGAAAAGGTCAATCAGACATCCGATGTTATAACAGATGCAGAGTGCCTAGAAATTGCGCGTAGCATAAATCTGTTGACAGCAAGTCGAAATGATCTGCATTTGGGGTGGAAAGTTTCAGATAATCGCCGTGCACTTGCGTGGTTTAGCCGACACGATGCATGCCCAAGTTTTACTAATTGCCCGAACAACAAGATCGCAACGGCTGTCCGCAATTGGTTGGGCCTCTCTGATATCGAAAAGGGGAGCCCCGTCTTTGCGTTCGTTGCGGAACAACGCTTTCACAACTTGAGAAGCGAATCAGCCTTGACCCTTAGACGGCCAACGGTCTTTGACGGCATCGATATGCCGTGGTTCAAGCACAAGCGATCTTGGTCTTACCAGAGTGACAACTGGGGTCGTGCAACTGACCTCACGGATGTGCTGAACAAAGGAGAGGCGGTGTGTGACGGTGGACCAGAAGCCGTTGCGCAGTCTGTCGCGATTCCCGGGAATTTTCAATGCTTGTACATCGGTCGCGTCACCGATTCAGCTGGCGATCCGAGTGAATCGTTCCTTAACTTTTTGCTAGGGCCTTATACCCTTCAAGATATTATTCAGAAGTTATTGCGTGATATTAATTCACGGGACGGATAGGAGAAGCGAGGTGATTTGATGGCACCGCAAGCTTCTTTAATCTACGAACTCGAAACCTGGCCCGTCGAGCGCGTTGAGGAATGGCTCTTCACGGGTATGTCAGCGCTTGTGTACGCGCGCGAGCGCCAGAGCATGGACTGGTTGTTGGCGTTTCAACCCCTCAAGCTGAACCCCCAAGATGATCCGGCTGATAAGATCATTAGTACGCTAAGCGACAAAAGGCTTTCCGAACCCGCTTATGATAAGGCACGTCGTGCCCTTGGACGTGTTCTCAAAGAGTTGCCGACCCGTATTGATCCAAGCTCCGTCCAGTTGCTGATGCGCTTAGCCGGCTCACTGCTCCCTTCAGGTCTTGCGGCCGTCGCACGCAATCTTCTTGCGCGGCAAGTAGTTCGCGATCGACTGGACATCTGGAAAGACGCCTTCAGTGCTGCAGTTGTCGCGCTGTCGAACTATCCCGATACCGAGACGTTTTCTGACTTCGTGAACGATCTACAGCATACAGCGATTTGGCGACCGATTTATGCCCGGTATTATATCCGCGCGCGCACAGTGGGGCGTCCCGATGAGTGGCTGCCGTTATTAGACGAATTCAACTCCGACTTGGTAAAGTTAGGACGAATTGATGAAGACAGCATATTAGCGCTGGCACAGCGTCTTGTCGAAAATTGCGGCCCTCGTCGGATTGCCGCAGGCCTGTCATCTCTCGTCGTGGGTGACTATAGAAGCCTCCGTTGGTTTGCCGATTTACTAATAGAGCGCTTCGAAGTGATTACGGAGGGCGATGGGCTATTCTTGGTCAGTGGCCCGCTGCGGGCAGAAATCCCGACAAACCCTGTCGGCGAGTTCGATGCTAAAGCGCGTGAGGAATGGTACACATTTTGCGATATACATACACCTCGTCCGTCACGTGATGCCGGAGTGGCAAAGAAAAAATGCTTCTTGCGTTTGATCCCCAATGCTTCTTACGGTTGATCGCTTAGGAGTTAGCAGATGGAACCCGTCCCAGAGAATCTATCTATAAGGGATTACATGGACGCGGCACGGACTTTGCGAAGGCGTATGTATATTAATAGCAACGATAGTAAGTTTGTTGGCGATGATGGGCAAATTGTTTACTTTGTGGATGCAGATATTGCGGCTACCTTCGCGGATCCAGGATACAACCTTCATTATTTTAGCTTATTTTCATTGTGGCTGGACAAACCACTTTTGTTTGGAACCGCTACTCTGACGGTCGAGTACATCTTCTCGGGGAAGCTGCCGGGACAGATCGGCAAGACGCTGATAACTCCCGATCATTATGAAGAATTCGAGGCGATGGCGGCCGCAATTGCCAGCAAGGGTCATAGTAAAGCAGCTACGATCGCGGAAGGCGCGGCAAAGGGTCGGTGGCAAGACGAGATTCGTCAGGTTGCCCTCGCGCACAGCGAGGGCAAAATTCCAGCCGAGACAGCGTTGGAACAATTGGTAAAGGCGTTACCTGAAGCCATGGCTGCTCTTTTGCAGGGCCCTGTTGCTGAGGCGGAACAGTTTGCAAGACTTCTCCGCGAAGACCTTATGGTTCGCGCGGACACAACGGAGTGGTTTAGCGACGATATATTTGCCCCCAATTCTGCAGAGGTTGGTCAATGGACCCGACGACTTCGCGAGGAGCTAACGCGGGCGGAGCGAAAGCGGGGCTCGACGTGGCGCGATCGACGCGCCAATAGAAGCATCAATCGCGATGCGCGGTCGCTTGTACAAGTCTTGGCTGTAGCGCGAAATTGTGCGAGCGAGGAAGGAAGGCTGAGATTCGTGTTGGTTACGGGTGATCCGATTCTGCGGAATGCCTATCATCGGCATCGATGGGGTGACGGGCGAGTAGAAGAAGACCTTGTGCGGGTGGAAATAAGGCACCCCATCGAATTTTCTCCCCTTCTAAACCTGACGGCGATGAGTGGTGATGAAAACAGAAGATCGTTATTCGAGGATATTATGGGTGCACTTGAAGCGTTGCTCATTCGCGTGCCGGTCGAAGGCAATAATAGTTCGGCAGAAAATAAACATGAGATTGAAAGTGCGCCAGCTTACATAGGCGGGATGCAGAGGGGGAGCGCAGCGGGCAGCCGTGCTGGAAGAATTGCTCACTTACGAGATTTGTGGTCCGATGCGGCGAGGACGGCGTTGGCACTTAATAGCGTCTATGTCATACGGAGGAATGAAGCGCAGTTTAAAGCTTTCGTTGAAATACTTGATAAGCCTGACATCGTTACTGCCGCGATAGGACGCTTGCGTGATCTGGTGGAGCTTTTGTCAAGATCGCATGTTCGCCTAACTTTGCAGGGTATCGTCGCAACCTTTCTGCGCCGAGCCGGGAAGCGGTCGCAGTTGGTGCCCGGGTATAGTGGGCGACGCGCCCCGCTACTGGTGTATCTGGAACGGTTCAAACCCATAATAGGTGAACTCAATATAAATGACTTTCTAGATCTGCTGTATTCCGGGGCGATCGGCGTTCCTTATGAGGCGTTGGCGCGGGCACCTGACCGCGGCCTATCCTTACTCTTCGGCTCATGTGTCGCTATTGCGGCCGAGGATTGGGACTCGGCGCAGTCGTTCGCACAACAGGCAATTGGGCTTTTGGCGAATGACCAGGAGGCTGAACATGAGGCGCGATATTGTTGGGCACTTGCGTTACGGCTTTCTCTGAAATCATACGAGACTTTGGAAGGAGCTATTGGCCTCCTTTTGACCTGCGAACGGTTTCACGCGCAACGAAACCAACGGTTCCGATGGCTCCGGGCCAAGACTGAACTGGGAGCCGTGATAAGGGTCTTCCTGTATAAGCGCGAACTTATTCCCAACTTTGAGGCGAGGGGCTGCCCCCCTGTTGCGGAGCTGTGGAAGCAAGCTTGGGAGCACCTAGCCGATGTGGAGGACAACCTGAAGGAGAAGCGCGAACACGAAATCTTTTATAGGCAGCTCGGAGTACAGGTGTCCATGAACCTCGTGGCGCTGGCGATTTACGCAAAACGGTATGCGCGCGAGTCCTTTGGTATATCCGATTTGCAATTTCGTGACGAATTGGATGAACTGAATTTACATATTAATAATTGGCCGGAGTCGAGTGCTGGCAATAGGAAGGTGCCGGCGCTATTCTTTACGGCCTGCGTCCTAAAGGGCGTCCTTGAGTTTATCGAGGCTGAATCCGAAGAGGTACGTTTGGCAGCTGGCCACTCGACAAGGCTCTTGATTGAACAGCATCTTCCAGTCCTGTCGACTCTTCCGGCTTTCGAGCAAGCGCAGTACCAAGAAATGTTGTCTTGGCTACCTGAAGCAACTCAATATTGACAGCGAGGTTTGGAGGCGAGACCGGGGGGACAAGGTATGCGCCGTTTGTCTCTCGGTGGGGTTCCCAGCATGCGGCTAAACCATCTGAACATCCTGACCCTTGCCGTCTTGCCAGACGCGTGTGAGTGGACCGCTCGCGCTTAGCTCGCCGCGGGTAGCGAAGAAAAGCAGCGATGGGCCGGGGGCGTGCGCAACCCGCATCTGCCGCAAGGCGTTCATCATCGATCGCATTTGATTGTGGTCGCTCGTGACGGTCAGCACGCGAAACGTTTTCCATCCGAATTGAGCTCGTGGTGCTTCGCGGCGTACGCCGTAAGGTAGGCGCGCAATTTTCGTTCGAAGCTCGTTTGCGAGATATCCGCGCGCGAGATCGGCACCGTGCCGCCGTCGATCTCGACCATGAAGCAACGGCGTGAGCTGTCGGGGAACCGCAGGCGAAACGAAATCAGGATTCCGGTGACACGTCGAATTCCGGTGACGCCTTACTAAGCCCAATTGCCATGGGCCACGCCGCGCCCCGCAGCAATTGCTTTCCGTTAATCCGAATTCGTGCTAATGTGCTCCTTCGTCAAATCCCGACGCGCGGCGCTGCGCCGCGGCAACGAAAGAGCCGGCCGCCATGAACGTTCCCGTCGTCTCCGCCCCTTCCCCCGGCGTGCGCGCCACGGCGCGGGATCGCGAGACGCGGCGGGTGCGCATTCTCGCGCAGGTCCAGGCGGGCTGGCCCTACGCGGAAATCGGCCGCCAAGAAGGGCTGTCGCGCGAGCGGGTGCGCCAGATCGTCGCCCAGGCGCTCGGCGAGGGCGAGGGCGACAGCAAGCTCGAGCACGCGCTGGTGCAGGTCGCGCGGCTGGAGCCGGCGCTGCGCCTCGCCGCGCGCGGCGTCGCCGACGGCGATCTGCGCGCGATCGACCGGCTGCTGAAAGTGCTCGACCGGCTCGACCGGTACAGCGCCGTCGAAGCCGCCGGAGCGCCCTACGACGAGAACGCGCGCGAGCGGCTGCTCGCCAAGCTCAATGCGATGGCGGAGCGCATCCGACAGGAAAGGGAGCGTAAGCAGGCGCTCGGCGAGGCGGCGGCGAGCGAGGGCCCGCCGAGCGGCGATTCCGCCCTTGACGCGTCACAACCCCTTGAAAACGCTCGTTTCGGCCAAGGGAATCCTTGACAAAACTTGACACGGCTTGACGAGGTTTGACAGGGCTTGACGAAACGCGACGCCCGGCTTGACGCCGCTTGACGCCCGCGCCCGTGTCAGGCGCGCCCGGTCCGGCTCGCCGCGACGGCGCCGGCGCCGAAAACCGAGAGCGCCTTGGCGACGATCGCCTTGGCGTCGAGCCCGGCCGCCGCGTAGAGCCGCTCGGTCTTGTCCTGAGCCTGAAACGCGTCGGGCAGGGTCATCGCGCGGACCTTGAGCCCGGCGTCGAGCGCGCCCGCCTCGGCGAGCAGGCTCATGACGTGCGAGCCGAAGCCGCCGACCGAGCCCTCTTCGACGGCGATCAGCAATTCGTGGCTCGCCGCGAGGCTCAGCACGAGGTCGCGATCGATCGGCTTGGCGAAGCGCGCGTCGGCGACGGTGGTCGAAAGGCCGCGCGCGGCGAGATCGTCGGCCGCCTTCAGCGCTTCGGCGAGGCGCGTGCCCAGCGACAATATCGCGATCCGCGTCCCCTGCCGCAGCACGCGCCCCTTGCCGATCGCGAGCGGAACGCCGCGCTCCGGCATTTCGACGCCGACGCCTTCGCCGCGGGGATAGCGCACCGCGATCGGGCCGCTGTCGTAAGCGGCGCAGGTGGCGATCATGTGGACGAGTTCGGCCTCGTCGGCCGCCGCCATCACCGTCATGTTGGGCAGGCAAGCGAGATAGGCGACGTCGAACGCGCCGGCGTGCGTCGGGCCGTCGTCGCCGACCAGGCCGGCGCGATCGAGCGCGAAGCGCACCGGCAGGTTCTGAATGGCGACGTCGTGCACCACCTGATCGTAGGCGCGCTGGAGGAAGGTCGAATAGATCGCGCAGAAGGGCTTGTAGCCTTCGCAGGCCAGGCCCGCCGCGAAGGTGACGGCGTGCTGCTCGGCGATGCCGACGTCGAACGCCCGCTCGGGGTAGGCCTTGGCGAATCGGTCGAGGCCGGTTCCGTTCGGCATGGCGGCGGTGATCGCCACGATCTTGTCGTCGCGCGCCGCTTCGGCGATCAGCGCGTCGGCGAAGACCCGGGTGTAGGTCGGCGCGTTGGACTTCGCCTTCGTCTGCGCGCCGGTGACGACGTCGAACGCGCTGACCCCGTGGTATTTGTCGTCGGCGGCTTCGGCGGGCGGATAGCCCTTGCCTTTCTTGGTGACGACGTGGACCAGCACCGGCCCGTGCGGCATGTCGCGCACGTTCTTCAACACCGGCAGCAGATGGTCGAGATTGTGGCCGTCGATCGGCCCGACATAGTAGAAACCGAGCTCTTCGAACAGCGTGCCGCCGGTGAAGAAGCCGCGGCCGTATTCCTCGGTGCGCCTGGCCTTGTCGTAGAAGAATTTCGGCAGCCGCCGCGCCAATTGCTTGGCGACGTCGCGCAGCGAGATGTAAGTGCGGCTGGAGACCAGGCGGGCGAGATAGGCCGACATCGCGCCGGTCGGCGGCGCGATCGACATGTCGTTGTCGTTGAGAATGACGATCAGGCGCGAATGCGAGGCGCCGGCGTTGTTCATCGCTTCGTAGGCCATGCCCGCCGACATCGCGCCGTCGCCGATCACCGCGATCACGGCGTTGTCGCGACGGGCGAGGTCGCGCGCCACCGCCATGCCGAGGCCGGCCGAGATCGAGGTCGAGGAATGGGCGGCGCCGAACGGGTCGTATTCGCTCTCGGCGCGCTTGGTGAAGCCCGACAGGCCGCCGCCCTGGCGCAGCGTGCGGATACGATCGCGCCGCCCGGTGAGGATCTTGTGCGGATAGGCCTGATGCCCGACGTCCCAGATCAGCCGGTCGCGGGGCGTGTCGAAGACATAGTGAAGCGCCACGGTGAGTTCGACGACGCCGAGGCCGGCGCCGAGGTGCCCGCCGGTCACCGAGACGGCGCCGATCGTCTCGGCTCGCAATTCGTCGGCGAGCCTTCTCAGGTCTCCGACCGGCAGTCGGCGCAGATCGGCCGGCGTGCGAACCCCATCGAGCAGCGGCGTCTTCGATTCCGTCACGATCACCCCCCTGGCGCGCCGCCGGGCCCACCCGTCGCCGCGAATTGGGATGCCTACACCAGAAACCGCCGGCGCGGCAAACGCGTCGCGGGGGTCGGGGCGCCGGCGCCGCTCGCGCCCGCCGTTATGCCGATTGCGCGCGAGCGGCTCGGCCGGTATAGCGATTCCGCGCCGCACCGAGCTTGGTGAGGGCCGGAAAGGCGCGCAACTGTGGAGAGCGCAATGACGTCAAAATGGATTCTCGGAGCGTTGTTGGCCGTCGGCCTCGCCGCGTCGGCGCAGGCCGCCATGACCGTTCCGTCGGTCGAGACCGGCCCCGCCGTCACCCTCGTCGCCGAGGGCTGCGGACCGGGGTTCTGGCGCGGTCCAAACGGACACTGCCATCCCATGGCGGTCGGTCGAGCGTGCCCGCGCGGCTACCACCTCGGGCCCGAGGGCCGTCGCTGCTGGCCGGACTGAGCGCTTCGCCCGCGGATTCGGGAGGGGTTGAAACATGCTGCGGCCGGGCGATTGCGCCCGGCCGTTTCGCGTTGCAGGGGGTGCGCGCGGCCTCGCCGAAGACAGCCGCGCTTCGCCTCACGCTTTGGCCATGCGGTCGCGGCGCGCGCCGCCGGTGCGGAACACGCGATCCCACAATCCGACGCTGACGCCGAAATTGCCGCTGTCGCGATAATGATGGGCCATGTGGCGCACCCGCGCCTCGTAGAGCCAGTCGCCGGGCCGGATCGGCCAATGATGCGTCGCGTGATGGACGAACATGTAGAAGCCGTAGCCGATCAGCATGCCGCTGGCGAAGCCGCCGGCGAAGATCGGGTCGAAGGTGCGCAGCGGCAGGTAGCAGACCGCGACGATCAATCCGCTCGACAAGAAGGACGGCACGCCGATGAAGGCGGCGGGATCGCGATGATGCGCCTCGTGCAGCGCGGTCAGAATCGGCGCGCCGTGGTAGGCGAAACGGTGCACGAGATATTCGACCAGCGTCCACGCCGCGACGCCGACGATGAGGCTCAGCGCCCACACTGGCGCGGCTTCGAGGCCGCGGTCGGAAAACGAGAAGGCGGCGAACAGCAGCACCGCCGCGGGGATGACGGCGAAATCGCCGAAGTACAGGAACTTCCCGATCGGCATGGACGCTCTCCGTTTGACGCCATTCGCCTGACGAGGCGGGCGGACCCGCGCCATCATGGCCGGAAATCCGGTTTCCGCAAGCTCGACATGAAATCGCGGGCGCCCCAAATCGCGGGCGCCCCCGCGAAGCGCCTTACGACCAAGCCGCGCGCGGCGATTTCGCCGACGGCGTATCTTTCGTCACGCTTGCGTGATATCCGCTTGGCGCCGAATCCTCAGCGAGAGGTTCTTTTCATGCCGCCGCTCGCCGCCCATTTCGTCAATCGCGCCGGCTGGCTGCGCGCGGCGGTGCTCGGCGCCAACGACGGCATCATTTCGACTGCGAGCCTGATCGTCGGCGTCGCCGCCGCCGGCGCGACGCGCGGCGCCATCCTCACCGCGGCGGTGGCGGGTTGGGCGGCGGGCGCGATGGCGATGGCGGCAGGCGAATATGTCTCGGTCAGCTCGCAAGCCGACTCGCAAGCGGCCGACCTCGAACGCGAACGACATTCGCTGGAAGATGCGCCCGAAGTCGAAACGCGGGAGCTGACGCTGATCTATCAGCGGCGCGGCCTGGCGCCGGCGCTGGCGCGCCGGGTCGCCGAGCAACTGATGGCCAAGGACGCCCTCAGCGCGCACGCGCGCGACGAACTCGGCATTTCCGACACCCGGAGCGCCAATCCGATCCTGGCGGCGTTCGCTTCGGCGATCAGCTTTTCCGCCGGCGCCGCGATGCCGACGCTCGTCGCGTTCCTGGTCTCGCGCGGGGCGACGGTCGGCGCGGTGTCGCTGGCGGCCTTGGCGTTCCTCGCCGCGCTCGGCGCGCTCGGCGGCTGGCTGGGCGGGGCGGCGATCGCCAAGCCGACGCTGCGCGTGGCGTTGTTAGGCGCGCTGGCGATGGCGGTGACGGCAGGGATTGGCGCGCTGGTCGGCACGGCGCTGTAAGCCGCGGCCCGCTACCGCGAAGCGGGAGAAGGCAGTCGTCGTCAGCTCTGGTGGCCGCCGGTGAAGGGCACGAACGGGATGACCGCGCCGCCGTAGATGTCGGAGCGCGTGACGGAGAGCGCGCCGTCCGGGGCCTGCGTCTTGACCGCCTTGATCACGTGCTGCGCGCCCGGCGGCCCGACCGGGATCACCATGATCCCGCCGGGGACGAGCTGCTGCAACAGCGGCGGCGGGATGTGGTCGATGCCGCACGTCACGATGATCTTGTCGAACGGCGCCGCCGCGCTCCAGCCGTAATAACCGTCGGCGTTCTTGGTTTGAATGGCGCGATATTCGGCGTAGCCGCGTCCGATCAGCGCGTCGTAGAGCGCGCGGGTGCGCTGCGCCAAAGCCGGGATGATCTCGATCGACCACAGCCGGTCGGTCAGATAGCTCAGATAGGCCGATTGGTAGCCGGAGCCCGTGCCGATCTCGAGAACCTTGTCGCCGTGCTTGACCGCGAGCGTGTTGGTCATGCGCGCGACGGTGTGCGGGCCGGTGATGGTGACGCCAAAGCCGATGTTGAGATGATGCCACTCGTAGGCGCGCGAAAGATTGTCCGCGGTGACGAATTCCTCGCGCGGCGTCATCAGAAAGGCGCGCTTGTCGGTCTCGTCCCAAACATCGTTATGGGCGATCAGTTGCAGATAGCGATCCCAGCGCTGGCCGAGGAACCCGACGTCCTCGCCGCGCTTCTCCCGCATCCAGGCGACGAAGGCGTCGCGGTCGGTCATCGGCGGCCAAAGGCTCCAGTCGAAAGGCGCGGCGACATTGGCGCTGGCGGGCGCGCCGAAGGCCAAGCCGGCCGCGGCCGCAGCGGCGCCGAGGAGAAGATCGCGTCGGTTCATGGGTCGGGTCTCTCGAATTGGTCGGGCGCCGCAAACCTTGCGCGCGAACGGGGCGCAGGGCAAGTGCGCGATTGCGGCGGCCGTCGACCTCGAGGCTGAAAGCCGCCGCGCTTTTCCTCGTCGCTCGGCTGTGCCACAAGGCGCGTTGGCGTGGAGCGCGCGCGCCGCCTCGACTTCGGCAGGAAAAGGAAAGCAACGCGATGCCCTCCAAGGACGAAATCCTCGCCGCGCTCGCCGCCGTGCCCGGGCCGGACGGCAAGACTCCGCTGCCGCGATCGGGCGCCATCGACGGCGTGACGGTGCGCGACGGCAAGGCGTTCGTCGCCATCCGAGTCGACCCTGCGCAGGCCGAGGCGATGGAGGCCATGCGCGCGGCGGCCGAAGCGAAGATCAAGGCGCTGCCCGGCGTCGTCGCGGCGGTGGTGACGCTGACCGCCGAGAGCGAGGGGCCCGCCGCCGCGCCGGCCGCGCGTCGCCCGCGCCCGCCGACCGCGCAGCCGATCCCGGGCATCGAAAAAATCGTCGCGGTCGCGTCCGGCAAGGGCGGCGTCGGCAAGTCGACCACCGCCTGCAATCTCGCGCTCGGCCTGGCGCGGCTCGGCTTGCGCATCGGCGTGCTCGACGCCGACGTCTTCGGCCCCTCGATGCCTCGGCTGTTCGGCATTACGGAACGGCCCGATCTCGCGGCCGACGGTCAGAAGCTCAGGCCGCTGGAGAAATACGGCGTCAAGGTGATGTCGATCGGCTTTCTGGTCGAGGAAGGCGCCGCGGTCGTCTGGCGCGGACCGATGGTGATTTCGGCGCTGACGCAGTTCCTGCGCGAAGTCGAGTGGGGCGAACTCGACGTGCTGGTCGTCGACATGCCGCCGGGCACCGGCGACGCGCAACTGACGATGGCGCAGAATGTGCCGCTTTCGGGCGCGCTGATCGTTTCGACGCCGCAGGACCTGTCGCTGATCGACGCGCGGCGCGGCATCGCGATGTTCCGGCAGGTCGCCGTGCCCCTGCTCGGCGTGGTCGAGAACATGAGCTATTTCATCTGCCCGCATTGCGGCGGCCGCACCGATATCTTCGCCCACGGCGGCGCGCGGCGCGAAGCCGAGACGCACGACGCGCCGTTCCTCGGGGAAATTCCGCTGGATCTGCAGATCCGGGAAACCTCGGACGGCGGCGCGCCGATCGTCGTCAGCGCGCCGGAGAGCCCGCAGGCCGCGGCCTATATCGCGCTCGCGAGCCGGGTGCGCGCGGCGCTGTTCGAGGGGCAGGGCGCAGCCCGCCCGGCGCCGCGCATCGTGATCGAGTGAGCTTGTAGGCGGAGAACGGCGATGGACGGAACGGGAAAAGGGCGCGCGCCGGAACCTTCGCCGAGCGAATTGCGCGTGCGCGAGGCCGGCCGCGTGTTGCGCATCGCGTTCGCCGGCGGTTTCACCGCCGACATCTCGGCCGAACGCCTGCGCGCGGCGAGCCCCAGCGCCGACAAACGCCGCCCGCCGGCGCCCGAAGGCGGGATCGCCATCGTCGGCGTCGAGACGGTCGGCAATTACGCCGCGCGCATCGCCTTCAATGACGGCCACAGTTCGGGGATCTATAGCTGGTCGCTGTTGCGCGCGCTGGCCGCCGAACAAGCGCCGCCGTCGGGTTCGTGACGCCTTCGCCGGCAAGGGGAGAAGGGGCCAACCGGCAACGACTTCGCCCTTCCGGCGGCGCCGTCGCCGCGCCCTATCCGCTCTGCGGACGTGTCACCATTTCAGGGTTAGTTTCACGAGCGGCCCCTGATCGAGTCGGTCCTTCGAACCAAGCGAGACCACCCCGGTTGTGAGGTCGATCGACGACGGCTCGAGCATCGCGCCGCTGTAAAATTCGGCATGGTAGCCGAGCGACAGAGTGGTGTTTGCGGTCACCGCATAAGTGACCGCCGCCGAACCATCGAGCCCTGGCACGAAGGCGTTCTTCCTGCCCGTGACGAATTGAGGAACGACAAACAAGCCGGGGGTCTCGCTGAATTGCTCGTTGGCGAATAGGCCGAAGACGCCGGCGCCGTACTCGAGCCCTAATCCGCCGCCAAGCGCCGCCTTGCCTTCCAGGCCGAGACGTGGGCCGAATCCCTCCATCGCGCTTCTCGCTTTGAATGGGTACGCGCTGGCGAAGCCGAAAGGGGAGGCGGTGAAGAACGTGCCCGTCGTCGTCGATTGGAAATTCGCATAGCGCAGCCCGGCGGTCGCTTTCAGGCTCGTGCCCGGCCCCCCGCCGATGCCGAGATCGCGGCCAACCTGAAAATCGAGCGTCAGGTGAGATTCGCGATTCTTGGTAGCGCCGACGATACCGTTCGGACAAGGTCCACTAACGCCAGAGAAACTACAAATGGCGTAACCGATAAAATTGTCGTTGCGCATGCGCCGCGTCTCCGTGTAGCGCGCGAAGGCGGCGAAATCCCACGGGCTCAGCGCCGGCTGGTAGCCGATGCCGAATTGCCCCGTCCAGCCCGACCCATTGTTGATCGTCGCGGCCTGTAGCGGCGGGCCGAGGAACGGCGCAGCGAAACCGTAAGTGTTCGGATCGCTGCCGGGCATGACCCAGCCGCCCTCGATCGACGTCCACCATTCCGAGGAGGCGACGACGGGCAACGGCGGCGTCGCCGGTTTCATGGTCGGAAGGTCGGCGGCCCTGCTCGCCGTCGCTGAAGCGGCGATCGCCAATACGGACGCCGCCGCCAAAAGGGAATGGCGCAATCCGCGCCGCGAAACGCCCATGGTTTGCACTTGATCTTTCCCCTCGCCCCTCAGACCAATGGCGTCATATATATCGAATCGCCTGCTTGCCCCATCGCGCCCCCCTTGGCAACGGCGTTCCATGCCAACGAGGCGCGAAACCGGGGGAATCCTGCTGCCTGGCGCGCTAGAACATACAGTACTGGAAAGTGTAAGTCGCCGAGGAGAGCGGTGCGTCATGTCGGAGAAATCGAAGGCCTCGGGCATCGTCTGGCTCGCGTCCTACCCGAAGTCCGGCAACACCTGGACGCGAACGTTTCTGCACAACTTGCTCAAGACGATGCGCGGCGAGGGCGGGGACGGACAAGACATCAACGCGATGAACGAATTCACCGCGTGGGAGATTGCGCTCTCGCGCTTCCACGAGGTTCTGGGCCGCGACCCGCGCGAAGTCGATCGCGCCGAGATCGCCAAAGCGCGCCCGGAAGTGCAGCGCCGCATCGCCGACGAAGCCGAGGGCGTGGCGTTCATCAAGACCCACCACGCCCTGGTGTTGGACCGCGGCGTCCCCGTCATCAATTTCGCGGTGACGTCCGGCGCCGTCTACATCGTGCGCAACCCGCTCGACGTCGCGATATCCTACGCCCATCACATGGGCGCGGACATCGACACGGCCATCGCCGCGATGGCGGAAACGGACATGGAGACGCGCGTCACCGACAAGTCGGTCTACGAGGTGTTCGGCTCGTGGAGCCAACACGTGATGAGCTGGGCGGGCAAGCCCCACCGCGCCATCTATGTCATGCGCTACGAGAATATGCTCGCCGAACCCGAGAAGAGTTTCGGCGGCCTGGCGCGCCATCTCCTGCTCGACGCCTCGCGCGATCAGCTCGCCCAAGCCATCGATCTCTCCCGCTTCGACCGCTTGAAGGAGCAAGAGGAGAAAGAGGGCTTTCGCGAGCGCCCGGAAAAGGCCGAGCGCTTCTTCCGCGAGGGCCGCGCCGGGCAATGGCGAGAGCGACTGACGGGCAGGCAGATCGACAGAATTGTCGCCGACCACAAGCCGGTCATGGAGAAGTTCGGCTATTGGCCGTTGAGATGACCCGCCGACGCTGCCGAATCGAAGTTTACCTCCTCTCCGGCGGCTCGGTCGCGCCGAGGCCGAGCGAGCGCTGCACCATCGCCGTGTCGGTCCAGCGGCCGAATTTATAGCCGATCGCCGGCAGAAGGCCGACCTGCCGAAAACCGAAGGATTGGTGCAGGCGGAGCGAAGCCTGATTGGCCGCGTCGATGTAGCCGATCATCTGGCGATAGCCGGCCGCCGCGCAGACGTCGATCAACGCCGCCATCAGCAGGCGGCCGACGCCGCGGCCCAGGTGCTCGTGATGCACGTAGATCGAATGTTTGACCGCGTAGCGGTAGGCGGGCCGCTTGCGGAACGGCACGGCGTAGGCGTAGCCGAGGACGACGCCGGCGCGTTCGGCGACCAGATGCGGCAACCGCCCGCGGTGCATGGTCTTGCGGCGCCTTCTGAGGTCCTCCAAGTCCGGCGCCTCGACGTCGCGGGCGGCACCGGGCTCGACGCCATGGCGGATGTGATGGAGATAGATCGCCAGCATCGCCGGCACGTCCGCCTCGCGCGAGGGGCGCACCGCGGCGCCGCCGGCCGATTCGCCGTCGAGGCCCTTGTCGACTTCCTCCATCGTCATCGGCGCCTCCGGCCGGAATGCGAGGGCTCCGATTCGCGCACGACGTAAGTGAAGAAGCGTATCGCGCCCGACGCATCGACCTCGCGATAGAGACCCTGTATCTCGGCCTCGAAACCGGGAAAGGCGTTGGCGGCGCGCTCGAAAACCTTGAGATAATCGATCATCGGCCGCGCGCGCTCGTCGAGCCGCTCGCCGGGAACGACGGTGGCGATCCCTGGGGGATAGACGACGAACAAGGTCGTCGCGACCCTCCCCTCGAGCGCGTCGAGCGGCAGGTAATCGACATTGTTGCGCACCAGATGGCGCGAGGCCTCGCGCGGCGTCATGACCATCTCGGGCAAGTGCTCGGACGCGAACTGCGCCTTCTGCAACGCGCTGACGCCGGCTTCGCGGAAGAACGCGTGCATTTCGGCGCAGAGGTCGCGCAGGCGCTTGCCGCGATAGCGCGCGGGGCGGCGGGCGACGAATTCCGGCATCGCGTCTTCGAGCGGGACGTTGTCGTCGTACAGCCGCTTGAAGGCGACCAGCGCCGAGACCAGCGTGCCGGCCTTGCTCGATTCGACGCCGGGCGTCAGCAGGAACAGCAGCGAATTGAGGTCGTTCTTTTCCGGCACGACGCGGTTCTCGCGCAAATACTGCGCGACCACCGGCGCCGGAACGCCGTGCGCCTCGTAGGCGCCGCTTCGGCGATCGAAGCCAGGCGTCAGCAGGGTGAGCTTGGCCGGATCGGTGATGGCGAACCCGGCTTCGAGTTCGCTGAAGCCGTGCCAAGCTTCGCCCGGCGCCAAGGCCCAGAACCGCGGATCGCGCGCCAGCAGATCGGTCGAAACGCTCTCCCACGGCACCACGTGCGAGCCCCCGTCGCTGGCGATGTCGGGGATGGAGACGCGGTCAGGGACGAACGGATCGAAGAACCAGCGCCGCGCCGGGTCCTTCTCCTTCTCCTCGAATTCGCGTCTGACCGCGCGCAGTTTCTTGCGCACTTCGATGCCGAGCCGGATGGTGTCGTCCCACAGCACTTCGCCGGAGCGCCCCTTCATCATCTGCGCGCCGACGTCGAGGGAAGCGAACAGCGGATAAAACGGCGAGGTCGAGGCGTGCTGCATGAAGCCTTCGTTGAACCGCCGGTGCTCGACCCGCCGGCGCTGGCCTTTGATGTGGCGGTCGCGCACGTGGATTTGCGAGGCCTGCGAAAAACTGGCGAGCTGCTTGTGCGCCGACTGCGTCGCGACGACGCCCGGCGAGGCTTCGCCGAGGTTCTTCAAGCCCATCGCGAAGCGTCGTTCGTAGAGCGGATGAAACTTCATGAATCCGGCCCAGGCCTCGTCGAACAGGATGTAGTCGCACAAGTGGCCGATGCGCTGGACGATCCGCTCGGCGTCGTAGATCGTGCCGTCGTAAGTGCACTGTTCGATCACCGCGACGCGGAACGGCCGCTCGCGCTTCCAGGCCTCTTTGTCTTCGACCAGCGGATTGGCGCGGATGCGCTCGCGAATCGCCGTCTCGTCGAAGGCGTCGGCGCGGATCGGGCCGATCAGCCCGTAGGCGTTGCGGTCGGCGGGCAGGAAGATCGGTACGCCGCCTCCGAGCAGCAGTGCGCCGTGGTGCGCCGCCTTGTGGTTGTTGCGGTCGAACAGCACGAGGTCGCCCTCGGCGACCAGGTTGGTCAGCACGATCTTGTTCGACGACGAGGTGCCGTTGAGCACGAAATAGGTCTTTTCGGCGCCGAATATCGCGGCGGCCTCCATTTGCGCCTGCAGCGCCGGCCCTTCGTGGGTGAGCAGATCGCCGAGTTCCAAAATCGAATTGTCGAGGTCGTCGCGGAAGATCGCGTCGCCCAGGTGCTCGACGAAGATGCGGCCGATCGGACTGCGGCTATAGAAGATGCCGCCGTTGTGGCCGGGGCAGGTCCATAACTGATTGCCCTCCTCGGCATAGTCGACCAGCGCGCCGAAGAACGGCGTCTTCAGCGTTTCGGCGTATTGCTTGAGGCGCGAGACGAGGTTCTTGGCGATGAATTCCGGCGTCTCCTCGGCGAGGAAGACGTAACCGTCGATGAAATCGAGCACCTCGACGGGAATGTCCTCGAACCGCTTGCGCCTGACGAGGATCATGATCGGCATTTCCAGGCCGCGCTTGCGCATCAGGTTGATCAGCGAGGCGGCCTTGCCCTCGAGGCCCTTCTTGCCCCAGTCGACCACCATGCAGCCGATCGCCGCGTCGGTCTGCACGGCGATCTCGGCGTCCTCGAGCCGGCGCGCCTTGATGACCTGGAAGCCCATGTGTTCGATAGCGGCGATGATCTGGTTGACGCGTAGACCCTCGAGGTCGTCGGCGTCGAACATCGGCGCGGAAAACAGAAACGTGAAGCGCTGGAAAAAATTCATGGCTTAGGCGCCTCGGCGGCATGAACGCATGTTAGGCCTGATCGCGTCGGCGCGCCGCCTCGTCAGCCGTGCCCCGTCTCGACGACGCCATCACGAGTGGGCGGGACGCGGCTCCGGCGATAAAGGCGCCGCCGCTCGGCGTCAACAACAAGGAAATCTCGGCTATGTTCAGCTTGAACCCGAAATCCACCGCGCTCGTGCTGATCGATTTGCAGAACGGCGTGCTGGCGATGCCGCTCGCGCCCCACGGCGCCGCTGAAGTCATAAGCAATTCGGCTCGTTTGGCGACGAGCGTCAAGCAAGCCGGCGGGGTCGTGGCGCCGGTCCACGTCGCCTATTCGCCCAACGGCGCCGATCGGTTGCGTCAGGCGGTCGACAGTCCTTATTCCACCACCCCATTGCCGGCCGGCTGGTCGGACTTCGTACCCGAAATTGCGCTTGTGCCCGCCGACTTCATCATCGTCAAACGCCAATGGGGGGCGTTTCACGGCACGGAACTCGACCTGCAGTTGCGCCGACGCGGCGTCGACGCCATCATCCTGACCGGCGTCGCCACCAATTTCGGCGTCGAATCGACCGCGCGCGAGGCCTGGCAATACGGCTACAGCGTCGTCGT
>JBEKBD010000055.1:0-23447 GCA_050015575.1 Roseiarcus sp.
GTTTGTTGAGTAGCGAGAGCAACCATGGCCCGGCCGCTTGGTATCGTTAGAGTTCCTACACGCTTCGAGGGGCTTGTCGACGCAGTTGGAAGGGACAATATCCGGCAAGTGTTGATTGAATCTGCGGTTGATTTGACGGTTGTCAAAGAGTCTATCGCCGAATTGGCGAGCGCAAACCAAGGGAAGCTTCTGTTTCTGATTGGCAAAACAGGGGTTGGGAAAACGACACTTGCTGCAGCTTGCGGTTTATATCTTGCGCGATACGTGACGAAAGTTGTTACTCCTCCGCCTGACTACGAACTTCCACTTGGAGAACTCGTGGTATGGCTAGGCAAAAACGTATCGCCCGATGATCGTGAGCAAGGAATAGTCGTAGTGAACCTTGACGGTAGAGAATTACCTGCCGTGGATCCTCAGGCAAGGCAAGCGGCAATGGTTAATCTAAACGCTTACTTGCGCAGAACAAACAATGTCTTGGCCTTATGGCCCGTAATAAACCGATCCTTTGCTGACGAAATGATAGAAATACTCACGCAAGTCGGAGGTTCCAGTGCGCTTTCCAGGCGGCAAACCTACGATGTTTCAGGAATACCGTCGACACAATATTACGACGCACTGTCGCTCATTTTGTCCGTTACAGCTACTAGGTTAGAAGACGCCGCAATTACACGAGATGAAGTTGAAAACCTTTGCTCTAAGGCGACTTCCATTGGCGACTATTTGCGGCTTGTCCACGACTTGGTTGTGTCTCGATACGATTTAGGCGAAATTGGTACTCATTTACCTCGAATTAACATAGTTGTCTCCTCCAATGGTGATTCTTCCGAAGCCTGCAGAATGCTCAGGCGAGGTAGTAAGTACCTCGCGGACCCGGAACGTTTGCTACAGTTTAGCCGCGCCAACGTCGCGGATGACTGGCGCAAATACGGGAAACGGAATGCGAAGCATGGTTTACCCTTCGTAACAAGCCTATTTGAAGTAAGGCTTCTGAATTTGACGGGCAGTATGGTGGTTAATGCGTGCGCCTTCTCGCCAGATCGCGAACTTTTTAGGGCGGTTAGAAGGCATTATCCAAATCCTGTGAAGTCAAACGCTGCTAACACTATGAAAAAGAGCTCCTTAATTCGTTCTCTAATGGATCAAGAGGACGTCGGGCCGTCCGGCGCTTCTTCCCGCGCACAGGTGAGTCAGGCGTATAACGAAGTACAGAAACTATCCAAAGAAAAGCACCGGGTTATAAATGAGGCAATCGTTGATGTCATAACGGGGCAGCTTGATATCGCGCTTCCTGAACTTTGTTTTGAGTATGAACCTCATGGCCACGAGCATCTTCGGGTCGATTGTTGGTTTCAGAGGGGAGATCGCCCAGAAACTTTGGAATTCACGCACAGAAAGGTAGAGGAACTGAGTCCTGCGACTATCTCGTCTTATACATTGGGTAAACTTATGGATTACGCTCGTGATTATGGTCTGATTTAACGGAGTTGTCGCTTTCCCCAATTGTAGGCTGCCAAAAAGAGACCGCGTACATGGCGTTCGCGAACCGGGATGACGGGAACCCACCGCTTGGAGACTTTCGGGCCTGGGCACCGAGTGTCAAATTTCGACTGCTGGAAGACTGCGCTCACGCCAAATCCGGCCTTCTCTCCCGCGTAATCCGCAGCGCCTCCTCGCGCCGCCATTTCTCGATGCGCGCATGGTCGCCCGACAGCAGCACATCGGGAATGGCCCGCCCCTCCCATTCGCGCGGGCGAGTGTAATGGGGATATTCGAGCAGGCCGGCCTCGAAACTCTCCTGCTCGCCCGACTCGGTCTTGCCCATCACGCCCGGGATCAGCCGCACGCAGGCGTCGAGAATCGCCAGCGCGGCTATCTCGCCGCCCGACAGCACGTAATCGCCGATCGAGACTTCGGTCAGAGCGCGCGCCTGGATAAGGCGCTCATCGACGCCCTCGAATCGCGGGCAGACGACGACCAGGCCGGGGCCGGCGGCCCAGGCGCGCGCTTGGGGCTGGGTGAGCCGCGCGCCGCGCGGGCTCATGATCAGGCGCGGGCGCGGATCGTCGGGGGCAAGCGCCGCGTCGAGGCTCGCCGCGAGCACGTCGGCGCGCATCACCATGCCCGGCCCGCCGCCGGCCGGCGAGTCGTCGACGGCGCGATGGCGCCCGAGCCCGTGCTCGCGAATGTCGCGCGCCTCCAGCGACCACAGGCCGCGCTCGAGCGCGTCGCCCGCCAGCGACAAGCCGAGCGGGCCGGGGAACATTTCCGGGAACAAAGTGAGGATCGTGGCGGCGAACATCGGCGCGCTCCTAAGGCTCAGGCTCCCCCTCGATCTCGCGCGGCGGCTCGATCACGATCCGCCCGGCGGACAAGTCGATGGCGATGGCGACCGCTTTGGCGAACGGCAACATGAACGCATCGCCGCCGCCCTCCGGCGCGATCTCCAAGATGTCGCCGGCGCCGAAATTGCTCACGGCGACGACGCGGCCGAGGGCGGCGCCGTCGCGCGTCACCGCGGCGAGGCCGACGAGGTCGTCGCAGTAGAATTCGTCTTCGCCGGGCGGCGTCAATTGCCCGCGCCGGGCGTAGAGTTCGACGCCGTTCAGCGCCTCGGCCGCCTCGCGCGTCGCCACCCCCTTCACCCGCGCGACGAGCATGTCGTCGCGGAGCGGGCGCAGCGCCTCGATGGCGAAGACGCGCGCACCGGCCTTGTCGGACAGCGCGCCGTAGCCGCCGATCGCCGCGGGGTCCGCGGTGAACGACTTGATCCGGACCTCGCCGCGCACGCCCCGCGCGGCGCCGAAGACGCCGAGGAGTATGAGACGCTCGGAATTGGGCAAGGCGAATCTCTCGAGAAGATCGAGACGCGCTGCCCCCTTCCGCCCATGCGGGGGAAGGGAGCGCGGCAGTTTTCCTTACGCCGAAGGGGCGGCGGCGGCTTTCGCGGCGGCGGCCGCGGCCGCGGCGACGCGCTCCTGCGTCTTCTTCCTCGGCTGAGCCTTCTGCGGATTGTTGCGCGGCTCGCGCTTGGCGAGGCCGAGGCCGTCGAGCAGGCGCAGCACGCGGTCGGTCGGCTGGGCGCCCTTGGCGAGCCAAGCCTTGGCCTTTTCGGCGTCGAGCACGAGGCGCGTCGCGTCCTCCTTCGACTTGAGGGGATCGAAGGCGCCGATCTTTTCGACGAAGCGGCCGTCGCGCGGCATGCGCGCGTCGGCGACGACGATGCGGTAGAACGGGCGCTTCTTGGCGCCGGCGCGAGAGAGACGGATTTTCAGGGACATTTCAACTTCCTTTCAGGGCAAAATTCGAATGCGTAGAGGCGCGACTCCCCTTCCCCCCTTGCGGGGGAAGGGGTTCGCGCTTTCCTCATTTCTTCTTCCCCCCGAACGGAGAGCCGCGGCCGAGGCCGGGCAGGCCGGGGAACTGGGGGGGAAGATCGAACGCGCCCGGCGGCGGCGCGGCGGGAATGCCGGAAGGCGGCGCGCCGGCGCCGCCGGCCGCCTTGCCCATCGACTCCAGTTGTTCAGAGCTCGGCATCGGCGGGCCGCCGCCGAAGCCCATCATCTGGCCGAGCTGGCCCATCATGCCGCGCTTGCCGGCCGAAGCGCCCATCGCCTTCATCATGTCGGCCATCTGGCGGTGCTGCTTGAGCAGGCGGTTGACCGCTTCGACGCCGACCCCGGCGCCGGCGGCGATGCGCTTCTTGCGCGAAGCCTTGAGCAGGTCGGGATTGCGCCGCTCCCGGGGCGTCATCGAGGAGATGATCGCGCGCTGGCGCTTGACCGTCTTGTCGTCGAAATGGGCGGAAGCGAGCTGGTCCTTGAGCTTGGCGACGCCCGGCAGCATCCCCATGACGCCGCCCATGCCGCCGAGCTTTTCGATCTGCGCGAGTTGTTCCGAGAGGTCGGCGAGGTCGAAGGCGCCTTTGCGCATCTTCTCGGCCATCTTGGCCGCCTGCTCGGCGTCGATCGCCTCGGCCGCCTTCTCGACCAGGCCGACGATGTCGCCCATGCCGAGAATGCGGTCGGCGAGGCGCTGGGGGTGAAACTCCTCCAGCGCGTCCATCTTTTCGCCGACGCCGATCAGCTTGATCGGCTTTCCCGTGACCGCGCGCATCGACAGCGCCGCGCCGCCGCGCCCATCGCCGTCGACCCGGGTCAGCACGATGCCGGTGACGCCGACGCGCGCGTCGAAATTCTTGGCGAGATTGACCGCGTCCTGGCCGGTGAGCGCGTCGGCGACCAGCAGAATTTCATGTGGGCGGGCGGCGTCGCGGATTTCGGCCATTTCGGCCATCAGCGGCTCGTCGATATGGGTGCGCCCCGCCGTGTCGAGCAGCACCACGTCGAAGCCCTGCAGGCGCGCGACGCTCGCGGCGCGGCGCGCGATCGCCGCCGGGCCTTGACCCGCCACGATCGGCAGGGTCTCGACGCCGACCTGACGGCCGAGCGCCGCGAGCTGCTCCTGGGCGGCCGGGCGCTTCACGTCGAGCGAGGCCATCAGCACCTTGGCCTTGTTGCGCTCGGTCAGGCGCTTGGCGATCTTGGCGGCGGTCGTCGTCTTGCCCGCGCCCTGCAGGCCGACCAGCATGATCGCCACCGGCGCCGGCGCGTCGAGATCGATCGCCTGCGACTCGCGGCCCAAGGTTTCGACCAGCGAGTCGTGGACGATCTTGACCACCATTTGGCCGGGCTTGACCGACTTGATCACCGCCGCGCCGACCGCCTTCGTCCGGGTGCGGTCGATGAACGAGCGCACCACTTCGAGCGCCACGTCCGCCTCGATGAGCGCGCGGCGCACCTCGCGCATCGCGGCGTTGACGTCGTCCTCGGAGAGGGCGCCGCGGCCGGTCAGTTTGTCCAATATGCCGGAGAGCTTTTGCGAAAGGCTCTCGAACATCGCTTCGCTCCAGATGTCGGGGGACAGAGGACAGAAGACAGAAACGCGTTCTATCTTCCGTCCTCCGTCCTCTGTTCTCCGTTCTCCGATCCCCAACGCGAAAAACGCCCGGGGGCGCGACGCGCTGCCGGACGGGGACCGCTGGCCTCGAGGGGACAGACGGCTTCAATCAACGTGGCGAAAACCTGACGAAGATCGGCGCGGGTCTTAGGCGGCCGAAAGAGGGAAGTCAAATTCGGGCGGCGGCGGCGATTTCGTCGAGCCAGCCGGGAAGCTCGGCAAGGGACGCCAACTGCCGGAAGCGCGGCTGCGCCGGCGGCGTCTCGGCGCGTTCATGCGCCCAGACGAGCCGATGGGGGACCAGCGCCGCGTAAGCGCCGGCTTCCAGGGCGGGCAAGATGTCGGAGCGCAGCGAATTGCCGACCATCACCGCTTGGTCCGGCTCGACGCCGTAGCGGACGAACAGGCGGCGGTAGGTCTCGGCGGACTTCTCGCTGACGATTTCGACGCCGGAGAACCGATCGCCGATGCCCGACGCCGCGAGCTTGGATTCCTGGTCGAACAGGTCGCCTTTGCTGATCAACGCCAGAGCGCCCTTCTCGGCCAACCGGCCCAGAGCCTCGGCCACGCCGTCGATGAGATGGATCGGATGCCGCATCAGGTCGCGGCCCACCGCCAGAATGGCTTTCGTCGTCGCCGCCGACAGGCGATCGCCGGCGATCTCCAGCGCCGTCTCCAGCATCGACAGCGTGAAGCCTTTCACGCCGTAGCCGTAGAGGCCGAGGTTGCGGCGCTCGATCGCGATCAGCCGCTCTTGCGAGAACGCGGCGTCGGCGAAAGGCTCGAGCAATGCGACGAAGCGCTGGGTCGACAGGCGAAAGTAGCTCTCGTGCTCCCACAGCGTGTCGTCGGCGTCGAGACAGATGAGGCGGATCGGCGCCAAGGGGCCTCGCAAGCGACGGTATCGGCGATCTAGATCGTAAACGGCGCGGCGCAAGAGCGGGCGCCGAACTCCGGGCGAATATCCCGCCTACCTCCCGGCGCCGCGCCCGACGCCCTCGTAGCGGAAGCCGAGCGCGCTCATCGTCTCCAGCGAATAGATGTTGCGCAGGTCGACCACCACCGGCTGGCGCAAGGCCGCTTTCACCCGCGCGAGGTCGAGGGCGCGGAACGCGTCCCACTCGGTGACGACGACCAGCGCGTCGGCGCCTTCGAGGCAGGCGTAGGGGCCGCTGGCGAATTCGACGCCGGGCAGCAGCGCCTCCGCCGATTTGGCGCCTTCGGGATCGAAGGCGACGATCCGCGCTCCCTGGGCTTGCAGAATGGGAACGATGACCAGGCTGGGGGCGTCGCGCATGTCGTCGGTGTTGGGCTTGTAGGTCAAGCCGAGCACGGCGATCGTCTTGCCCTCGACCGAGCCGCCGCAGGCCTTGACGATCTTCGCCGCCATCGCGACCTTGCGCTTCTCGTTGACGTCGACCAGCGTCTCCACCAGGCGCATCGGCGAGCGCGCCTCGGCGGCGAGCTTGGTCAGCGCCAACGTGTCCTTGGGAAAGCACGAGCCGCCGAACCCGGGGCCCGGATTGAGAAACTTACGGCCGATGCGCTTGTCGAGGCCGACGCCGTTGGCGACGTCGAGCACGTCGCCGCCGACTTTTTCGCAGAGATCGGCGATCTCGTTGATGAAGGTGACCTTCATCGCCAAAAAGACGTTGGCGGCGTATTTGATCAGCTCGGAGGTGCGCCGGCTGGTGCACACGATCGGACTGCCGTTGCGCTCGAGCGGCCGGTAGATTTCGCGCATGACCAGGCGCGCCGCGTCGTCCTCGACGCCGATGACCACGCGATCGGGCCGTTTGAAGTCGTCGATCGCGGCGCCCTCGCGCAGGAACTCCGGGTTGGAGACGACGGCGAAGCGATCCTTGGCGACGCGTTCGCCGATCAATCGCTCGATCGCGTCGCAAGTTCCGATCGGCGACGTCGACTTGTTGACGACGACGACGAAGGATTCGATCGCGTCGGCGATCTCTCGCGCCGCCTGAAACACGTAGCGCATGTCGGCCGCGCCGTTGCCGGCGAGCGTCGGCGTGCCGACCGCGATGAATACGGCCTGAGCGCCGCGCATGCCCTCGACGATGTCGGTGGCGAAGGATAACCGGCCGGCGCGCTGGTTGGCGACGACGAGTTCGCCGAGGCCCGGCTCGTAGATCGGCGCCTGGCCTTCGCGCAGGGCGGCGATCTTGGCCGCGTCCTTGTCGACGCAGACGACTTCGTGGCCGAAATCGGCCAGACACGCGCCCGAGACCAAGCCGACGTAGCCGGCGCCCACCATCGCAATTCGCATCGACTCACCGCTCCTCTGGCGCCGAACGTCGCGTTCTAACCACGGGACGGAGGAGGGGCAAGGCGACCCGGCAGGCGTGCGCGCAGGAATTCGACGAATTCGGCCGCCGTCTCGGCGCCGGCGAACACACGGGTCGGCGCGATCGCCGGCGCGCCCGAGCGCGGCCAGAGGTAGACGAGGCCGCCGGCGTCTTCGGCTTCCAGGCAATCGGCGAAATTCCAGCGCAACGGCGCGCCCGTTCCGGCAAGGCCGAGCCCCGTCTCGTCGACGCTCAGGACCAGCTTCCCCGCGTCGCGCATCGCCGCGACTTCGCGCAGGCTGGCGCGCCGCGCCGCGGCGAACCGGCGCAGCGTCGTCAAGCGCTGGGCCATGAAGGCGGCGATCGCCAGCAGCAGCGCGGCCTCGCCGCCGCGTCGCCCGATCAGCCCGGTCAGCGCCAATATCGCGATGAACGAAATCGCCAGGACGAAGGCGGCCAGCGGCGCGAGATGGGCGGAGGTCAGCCGGCCCGCCAGCGCGCGTCGCAAGCCGAAGCGCGCGGCCGCGACGCGCGTCTCGTCCTCGGTCAGCGCGAAGACGTAAGGCCCGAAGCGCGGCGCCGACGGGCTTTCGCTCACGCTTCGCCCGGCGCCAGCGTCTTCAGCGCCAGCGCGTGGACGCCGGCCGCCAATTCGTCGGCGAGCAGGGCGTTGACCATGCGATGACGCTCCAGTCGGCCCTTGCCGGCGAAGGCGGCGCTGACGATATAGAGACGGTAGTGCGTCTCGCCGCCCTCGCGCGCGCCGGCGTGGCCCTTGTGGCGATCCGATTCGTCGACGATATCGAGCGTGATCGGGGCGAGGCCTCGCGTCAGTTTGGCCGCGATTCGTTGTTGCATGGTCATGGGCGTCGCTTCCCCAGGAATTGGCCGCGCCGACTTGCTCCGAGGCTCGCGACTTGTCAAAGACGGGCGCAAACGTGGCGTTTTGGTCACGGGTCGTTATCGGCTTGGCGCCAAAATGCGGCGTTTTGCAACTCGACGCTTGCCGGCCGACGAGCCGGCGCCTAAGGTTTGCCGATGGATCTCAATTCGCGCCTGTTCGATCGGATACGGGTCAAACCCACGCGCAAGCCGGCCGAACCGGCCCCCGCGACGCCGTGCAGCTATCCCGGCTGCAAGGCCGACGGCGTGTTCCGCGCGCCCAAGGGACGCGACCGCGAGGGCGAGTACTTCTGCTTCTGCATCGACCATGTCCGGGAATACAACGCCACTTACGACTATTTTCGCGGGATGGACGAGGAGTCCTTCGCCAAGTTTCGCCAGGAGGAGGCGATCGGCCACCGGCCGACCTGGAAAATGGGTCCGCGCGGCGGCGCGCAAGGCGCGCAGCACGTCGACGAGACGATCTACGCCGAGGCCCGCGCGGCGCGACGGCGCGGCGCGCGGCGGGCCGGCGGCGCGCCCGACGCGCCGCGTTACAACGCGCTCGCGCTCAAGGCCCTCAACGCCCTCGAACTCGACGCTCACGCGACCGTCGTCATCATCAAGGCGCGCTATAAGGAGCTGGTCAAGCGTCACCACCCCGACGCCAACGGCGGCGACCGCTCGAATGAAGACAAATTGCGCGAAATCATCCAGGCCTATAATTACCTGAGGGCGAACAAGCTGGTTTGATCGAGCCCCGACGCCCGCCGCGCAGGAGTCCGCGAAAACGCGAAGGCGTGGTCGGCGTTTTGTCGCGGGCGAGGTTATCGATATAGAATTGGCGTCCCGCCGCTCGTGCGGCGGGACATGGAGGAGAGATGAAAGCCGCGCCTACGCCGTCGCCGATCGAAACGCCGCCCGCCGTCGCCGGAGAGCCGGACAAACGAATTTCCGTTCGAAAAGTCTTCCGCATCGATTCGGACATGGAAGCGCCGGCCTATTCGACCGCGGACGAGCACGTGCCCGATCTCGATCCCGACTATATCTTCGATCGCGACACCACGCTGGCGATCCTCGCGGGCTTCGCCTTCAATCGCCGCGTGATCATCGCCGGCTATCACGGCACCGGCAAGTCGACCCATATCGAGCAGGTCGCCGCGCGGCTCAACTGGCCGCTGGTGCGCATCAACCTCGATAGCCACGTTTCGCGCATCGATCTGGTCGGCAAGGACGCGATCGTGCTCAAGGACGGCAAGCAGATCACCGAGTTTCGCGACGGCATGCTGCCCTGGGCGCTGCAGAACAATATCGCCCTGTGCTTCGACGAATACGACGCCGGCCGCCCCGACGTGATGTTCGTCATTCAGCGCGTGCTGGAAGTCTCGGGCAAGCTGACGCTGCTCGATCAGCGCCGCGTCATCCGCCCGCATCCGGGGTTCCGGCTGTTCGCCACCGCCAACACGATCGGCCTCGGCGACACCTCGGGGCTCTATCACGGCACGCAGCAGATCAATCAGGGCCAGATGGACCGCTGGTCGATCGTCGCGACGCTCAACTACCTCCCGCACGACAAGGAGGTCGAAATCGTCCTCGCCAAGTCGCCGATCCATAGGGCGAGCAAGGAGGGGCGCGACGTCGTCAACAAGATGGTGCGCGTCGCCGACCTCACCCGCAACGCCTTCATCAACGGCGACCTGTCGACGGTGATGAGCCCGCGCACGGTGATCACCTGGGCCGAGAACGCCGACATCTTCAAGGACGTCGGCTTCGCCTTTCGCTTGACCTTCCTCAACAAATGCGACGAGCTCGAGCGCACGCTGGTCGCCGAGTTCTATCAACGCTGCTTCGGCCAGGAATTGCCGGAAAGCGCGCTGAACGTCGCGTTGAGCTGAGACGCCGAACCGGCCAGGCCGCCGCGTCGCGGCGGCGCTGGGAAAAGCCGGCGAAATCGGCTAGGTCCGTCGCCCGGGGCGGGGCGGGACGCGTTCGATGCGGGTGAGTTTCGACGGCGGACGGATCAACGAGCGCGGCGTCGCCGTGGCGATGTACGATTACGCCTGGCACGGGCGCGCCGAACTCGGCTTTGAACCGGTCGTCTTGCACGACGCGCGCCTCCCTCCCGAACCGGCGCATCTCAAACGCTTCGCCGACGCCTTTCCGACCTTCGCCTACGAGTCGGAAGAGGAGATGCAGCGCCTCATCGAACGCGAGCGGATCGACGTCGCCTATTTCCTCAAGACCCGGCGTCGCGATCCGCGCGTGGCCCGCTCCTGCCGGACCGCCGTCCACGAGGTGTTCAATTTCTTCAACCCGCACGGCGACGCCTACGCCTATATCTCGCAGTCCGTCGCCGACATGATGACCGGCGGCCGCTACCCGGCGGTGCCCCACATCGTCGACCCGCCGCCGCCGAAGGCCAATCTGCGGGCGAGCCTCGGCATCCCCGCCGACGCCGTCGTGGTCGGCCGCCATGGCGCGCCCGACCAGTTCAACATTCCCTTCCTGCCGCAGGCGATCGAGGCGGCGCTCACGCGGCGCAAGAACCTCTGGGTGCTGCTGCTCAACACCGCCCGTTTCGGCGACCACGAGCGCATCGTTCATCTGCCGACGACGCCGGATCGTCAGGGCGTCATCGACTTCGTCGCCGCCTGCGACGTCGGCCTCAATGGACGCCGGGCGGGCGAGAACTTCGGCCTGGCGCTGGCCGAATTCCTCGCTCAGGACAAGCCGACGCTGGTGTGGGAGGGCGGCCGCGACCGCAATCACCTGGCGCTGATCGACGATCCCGACTTCATCTACCGAACCCGCGCCGACCTGACGGAGAAGCTCTGCTCGGTCGAGCCGCGGGACTGGGGCGGCGCATGGCAGGCGCGGGTCGCCGCCTTCGCCCCGCCGAAGGTCATGGCGACCTTCTCCGCTGTATTCCTGGCGCCGGGGCGGCGCGACTTCCCGCGCCTTCCCCCGGGCTACGAACTCGTGCGCTCGGCGCGCGGGCGAATCCGCCGCATGCGCGACCGGCTGCTCTGCCTGCGGTAGCGCAGCGCGCTCCGTTCCCATCGCCGACGCGGCGTCCCCCCCCCCCGATCTCCGCTCGCGGGCCGATGGGACTGCGCCGCTCCGCCTCGCCGACCGCGCGCCGGCCTTTCGCCTTGCAGGCTTGCGCGCGGTCGGCCTATTTTACCGCGCCGCTCTCCCCGCAAGGCCTGACATGTCGACCGTCGACGTCAAACCGTCCAACCGCAAGCCGCCCGGCAAGGCCGAGTCGCCCGCCGAGCCGTTCAAGCGCGCGCTCGCTTCGTGCACGCGCGCGATGGCGCGCCGTCGCGAGCTGGAGATCGCGTTCGCCGCCGACAAGCCCGCCCTGGTCAGCGGCCCCGAGGGCGCGCGGGCGCGGCTGCCCGAGCCGCCGCGCAACCCCAACCCGCGCGAGGCGGCGATCCTGCGCGGCCTCGGCGATTCGATGGCGCTGCGCCTGGCCTGTCACGACGAGGCGATCCACCGTCGCCATGCGCCGTTCGATCCGGCGGCGCGCGCGCTGTTCGACGCGGTCGAGCAGGCGCGGGTCGAGGCGATCGGCGCGCGGCGCATGGAGGGCGTGGCCGCGAATCTGACGACGATGCTCGACGACCGCTACCACCGCAGCCCGTTCGCCGAGGCGCGCGATCGCGACGAGGCGCCGCTGGAGGACGCCGTGGCGATGCTGGTGCGCGAGAGGCTGACTGGCCTCGAGGCGCCGAGCGGAGCGGCGCGCCTGGTTGAACTCTGGCGCCCCGTCGTCGAAGCCAAGGCGGCCGCGGAGCTCGACAAGCTCGAGGGCGCCATTCTCGATCAGCGCGCGTTCGCCAAGTCGGTGCAGCGCGTGCTCGCTTCGCTCGGCATGGCCAGCCAATCGGAGGCCGATTCGGACGAGGACGAGAAGGACGCCGACCAAAGCCCGCCGCCCGACGGCGTCGAGGAGGGCGAAGGCGAGGGCGGCGAGCAGGATTCCGAGGACGCCAAGCAGATGGAAGCCTCGGAGGAGTCGACCGACGAACTCGAGGAAGGCGCGAGCGAGGCCGCCGACGCGCCCTCGGCCGAGTTTGCCGACGAGGCCGACGCCGGCGAATCCGAAGAGGCGGCCGAGAATCGGCCGCCGGCCTCGTCGGGCGCCGAGAAGCGCGGGCCCGACTACAAGGCCTATACGACGCGGTTCGACGAAGTGATCGACGCCGCGGATCTTTGCGAGCCCGACGAATTGCAGCGCTTGCGCGACTATCTCGACAAGCAGTTGCAGAACCTTTCCAGCGTCGTTTCGCGCCTCGCCAATCGCCTGCAGCGTCGGCTGATGGCGCAGCAGAACCGCTCGTGGGAATTCGATCTCGAAGAGGGCGTTCTCGACTCGGCGCGGCTGTCGCGCGTCGTCGTCGATGCGTTGCAGCCGCTGTCCTTCAAGCGCGAGAAGGAGATGGACTTCCGCGACACGGTGGTGACGTTGCTGATCGACAATTCCGGCTCGATGCGCGGGCGCCCGATCACCGTCGCGGCGAGCTGCGCCGACATTTTGGCGCGCACGCTGGAGCGCTGCGGCGTCAAGGTGGAGATTCTCGGGTTCACCACGCGAGCCTGGAAGGGCGGCCAGGCGCGCGAGGCTTGGCTGGCGGCGGGCAAGCCGGCCAATCCCGGCCGGCTCAACGATCTGCGCCACCTCATCTACAAGAGCGCCGACGCGCCGTGGCGCCGCGCGCGCAAGAACCTCGGCCTGATGATGCGCGAGGGGCTGCTCAAGGAGAACATCGACGGCGAGGCGCTCGATTGGGCGCACCAGCGCCTGCTCGCGCGCGTCGAGCAGCGGCGCATTCTGATGATGATTTCCGACGGCGCCCCGGTCGACGATTCGACGCTTTCGGTCAATTCCGGCAATTACCTGGAGCGCCATCTGCGTCGCGTGATCGAGGAGATCGAGACGCGCTCGCCGGTGGAGCTGATCGCCATCGGCATCGGTCACGACGTCACCCGCTACTATCGCCGCGCCGTCACGATCGTCGACGCCGAGGAACTCGGCGGCGCGATGACGGAAAAGCTCGCCGAGCTGTTCGACGAGAAGGAGGCGCCGCCGAAGCCCGCCCGCCCGGCGCGGGCGAAGAAGAAGGCGGCTTGACGTCGCGGCGAGGCGAGGCCGCGGCCGTCGTCGACCCGGCGCGCGTGCGGCGCCGGCGCGACGAAGAGTCCGCTACGGAGCGGGGCGTCCGCGGTTGACAATAGCGCGTATTTGGCCGACGTATCCTCGCGATCGAGCGCCGGCGTATCGGCTGACATATGTTGGCGTAGTTCGACATATGTTGGTATAGTTCGACATATGTTGGCGTATCGGTTGACATAGGTGTAAAATATTTACGGCGTGCGTCTGCTCAAAGTGCGGGCGCCGGTCGAAACGGCAAACCACACCGAGCCGATGGCATGAGCGTTGCAGCGACGAGCCCCGAAACCCCGGCGTTCCGATCCATCATCCGCCTGGAAGGGGTGCAGAAGTATTTTGGCGCCGTTCAGGCGCTTCGCGACATCAACTTGGAAATCGGCGTCAACGAGATCGTCGGCCTGATTGGCGATAACGGCGCCGGGAAGTCGACCATCATCAAGGTGATGACCGGCGTCATCGCGCCGAGCGCCGGCCGCATCTTCGTGCGCGAGCAACCGGTCGACCTCTCCGACTATTCCGTGCGCAAGGCGCACAATCTCTCCATCGAGACGGTCTACCAGGACAAGTCGGTGGCGGAGAAACAGGCGCTGTGGCGAAACTTCTTCGTCGGCCGGCAGATCGCCAACCGCTTCGGCTTCATCGACATCAAGCGCGAGAAGGAGCTCGCCAACCAAATCCTGATCGACGTCATCGGCTTTCGCGGCGTCGGCATCACCGTCGACTCGACCATCGGCAATCTCTCCGGCGGCGAACGCCAAGGCATCGCCATCGGCCGCGCCATGCACTTCAACGCCGACCTCATCATCCTCGACGAGCCGACCGCGGCGCTGGGCGTCGCCGAAGTGCGCAAGGTCATCGACTTCGTCCGGCTGATCAAAGAGTCCGGCCGCGCCTGCGTCTACATCGAGCACAACCTCGCCCACGTCCACGAGGTCGCCGACCGCCTGATCGTCCTCGATCGCGGCGCCATCGTCGCCGAGATCCTTCCCAAGGACATGTCGGTGACGGAACTCACCAAATTCCTCATCAAACTGCAGCACAAGACCTGAGGCGACGGCGAAATGGCAAAGAGAGGCTCGATCTCGGTCTTCCAGCGCTTCGAAGGCCTGCCGATCATCATCGTCTTCGCGTTGGTGCTCGCCCTGTTCATGTACATGGCGCCGGGGGTGTTCCTGCAGCCTTTCATCTATACGACCTTCTTGTCGACGCTGCCGCCGCTGATGCTGCTGGCCATCGGCCTCACCTTCATCATCGGGGCCGGCGAGATCGACCTCTGCTTCCCCGCGATCATCTCCTTTTCCGGTTTCATATTCGCGGTGCTGTTCAAGGAATACGATCTCGGCTGGATCGCGGTCGTCGCGGCGCTCGCCTCCGGCGTCCTGGTCGGCTTCATCAACGGCGTGCTGGTCGCCAAGATCGGCATTCCCTCGTTCATGGCGACGCTGGCCACCCAGTTCTTCTGGTCCGGGACGGCGGCGGTGCTTTCCGGCGGCAAGTCCTACGCGCTGCGCGAAGCGGAGGGCAGCCCGGTGTGGCAATGGATCGTCGGCCGGCCGTTCGCCGGCAATCCCATCGCCTGGCTGGCGCAATTGCCGCTGCAGGCGCTGTGGACGACCCTCATCGTCATCTTCCTGTGGTTCGTCCTCACCCGCCATCGATTCGGCGAGCACGTCCTGTTCATCGGCGATTCCAACGAGGTTTCGCGCGTCGTCGGCATCGACGTCGACCGCGAGAAGATCAAGCTGTTCACGCTGATGGGTTTCCTCGCCGCCTTCGCCGCGATCGTGCTGACGCTGGAGAACAAGAATTTCTTCGGCAATCAGGGACAGGGCTACCTGCTCACCGCCATCGCCTCGGTGCTGATCGGCGGAACCTCGATCTTCGGCGGGCGCGCCACCATCATCGGCACCGTGTTCGGTTGCTTCATCATCGAAATGGTCGAGCCGGGTCTGGTGGCGATCGGCTACACCGGCTCGTGGGTGCGCACGTTTCAGGGCCTGATCTTCCTGGTCTCGATCATTTTCTACCTCTACGCCGACGAGCCGCAGCGCCGCGGCGCCTTTTTTGCGCGCCTCGCGCGCTTCCGGGCTTTCGGCCGCGTGCAATCGGCCGAATGAACGCCGCCGGCTTGGGCCACACGGCGCAAGGACGGCGGTTGAATGGGAGAGCAAGATGAAACGTTTCAACATTTTGATGGCGGGCGTCGCGACGGCGGCGTTGCTCGGCAGTTTCGGCGCGGCGTCCGCGGCCGATCCGATCGGCAAAGGCCTGACCATGTATATGCAGATGGGCGGCAACGCCGGCGACGGCGCGACGCTGGCCCGCCAGACCGGCGCAGAGCAGGCCGCCGCGGCGCTCGGCGTCACCTTGAAAGAGCAGTTCTCGGCCTGGGCGCCCGAGACCATGATCAACCAGTTCAAGGAAGCGGTCGCCGCCAAGCCGAACTGCATCGAGATCATGGGCCACCCCGGCGCCACCGCGTTCCATGACCTCGTCAAGGGCGCCGTCGAGCAGGGCATCGTCGTCACCGACGGCAACTCGCCGATGACTTCGCTGCAAGCCGAGTTCGGCACCAAGGGCTTCGGCTACTCCGGCGTCGATCTCTACGCCGGCGGCTCGTTGACCGCGCAGGCGATGCTGTCGCACGGCCTCAAGGCCGGCGACCAAGCGATGGTCTACGGCGTGTTCAGCCAGGCCGAACGCGGCCAGTCCGAGAAGGGTCTCGCCGACACGTTGGAGAAGGCCGGCCTCAAGGTCGATCGTCTCGAGATCACCCAGGAAGTGAACTCCGACACCTCGCTCGGCGTTCCGATTCTCGCCGCCTACGTCCAGGCCCACCCGGACCTGAAGGCGATCGGCACCCAGCACGGCGGCGTCACCGGGACGCTCGAAGAAGTGCTCAAGAAAGCCGGCAAGAAGCCCGGCGACATCATCGTCGGCGGCATCGACTTGGGTCCGGCGACCATCACCGGCCTTAAGTCCGGCTACGTCAGCGCGACGCTCGACCAGCTGCTCTATCTCCAGGGCTTCGTGCCGGTCCTGCAGTGCGTCATGACCGCGAAGTACAAGATGCCCGGCCTGTCGCTCAACACCGGCGCCGGCGTCGTCACCCCCGACACGATCGGCGGCCTCGTCAAGCTGATCGACGACGGCATTCGCTGAGCGCGTCTCGCCTGTTGTGAAACCCTTTCGCCGGCGGGAAACCGCCGGCGCTTTTTTATGCGCGGCCGGGGATTGGCCGCAGGCTACGGCGAAGCGCGCTCCGCTTGGATCGCCTCCGCTCAGCGACCGCGATGGACAGTCATGCGGCGACAGTCAAGCGCGCTGTCGCCACAACGCACAACGCGCGGAATGCCGCGACCGCCCCGTCAATCGTCCCCGCCGCTGGCGGGGCTTTCGCGAGACGCGGCGATCAAAGCCCGTCGATCACGCAGCCGAGAGCGAGGACGACATAGCCCGCCGCGACGAACCATATCGCGTGCGCGGAAACGAAGGGGATATGAACCAGCTCGCCGACGATTCCCAAGACCGCCAGGATCAACGCGACCAGGAAAGTGTAATGGTGGGGCTGCTTAATTCGAAAAAACCACCCGTGGCTTCGCGATTTCGTCGCCATGCTGATCCCCCTGAAATTGAGCCTTCGCCGCGCGCAACAGCGTCGCCGGCGACGCACACTGACAAATGGGCGTCGATTGTCAAGTTCGCTTTCCGGCCTCGACCTCAAGCCGTCCAGCCTTGCCCAGTTTCCCGGAATCCGCGGTCGCCGCCATTCGCCGCCGATCTCTTGGAGAGCGAAAATTCCGATTGAAACGGGATGTCATACGGCTTGCGAGTGAAGTGGTCGTCGGAAGACGAGCGCTGTGCCTGATCCGTGCTCGGCGTCAAGGCCAAGCCCGCTCCACGGGTCGCGCGCTCACGCGCGCGAGCCTTGACTCCTCCGCGCGGCTCAGGCTCTCGGTTTCCATGATCTTTGTTGAGCGGGCCGGCCTCGCGGCCGGCTTCGCTCGACAAAGATCATGGAAACAAAACCGCCGCATCGGAGCGGCGCAGTCACCGCGGAGCGGGCGAAGCGAAGCGCAGCAGCCGCGCAGCGGCTTGACGGCGACGATCCGATGTGGCCACCCGCGACATGAAGTCTGTGTGGCCGCAGAGCAGCCGGGCTGCCGGGGCCGAGGCGTGGCTTCTCGCGAGCACTTCACCCGGAAACCGTATCACAGGCGCCGCCTGCGGCGGTCGAGACCCTTGACACCCCATTTCGATCGGAAAAAAGTTTCTTCCCAGAGATCGGCGGCGAATGGCGGCGGCTGGGGAGCGCGGCGGACATGACGAACGCGATCAAGGCCCTGATGCTCGCCGCGTCGCTCACGGCGCTGAGCGCGACCGCGGCGCCGGCCATCATTCCCACTCGCCCGCTGGCGATCGGCCCCGGCGACGTCGTCACGCGGGTCGACGCGGCGACCGAAAAGAAGCCTGTCGCCAGGAAGAAGTCGGCGGCGGCTTTGCCGTGTCAGCCGTTCGTCGGCGTGTGGACGTCGAGCCTCAGCGGCGACTTGTTCATTCGTCCGGATGAGACTTCGTATCATCCCGGAACCAACCTGACGGCGACGCTGACGTGCAGCGGGCGGAGCGCAATTTTTCACTACACGTGGTTCGGGCAGGACCGCGCCGATCGCTACGATCTCTCGCCCGACGGCGAACTCTTGACCCAAATCACCGGTGCCGGCCTCGTCCACGTTCAATTGACCCGCAAGGCCGGCGCCGTCGCGCCCGGCGAGGCGGCCGCGCCAGCGAGCGCCGCCAACACGAAGCCGGGGAAGGCGGGCTCGTGCCAGCGCCTCGCCGGCGTTTGGGTCAACCTGGAAGACGAAATCGTCATCCGGCCGGACAGCACGGTCTACCGTCCTGAACCCGGCATATCGTCGCCGGTGACGGGGGCGATGACCTGCAGCGGCAAGAGCGTGACCATCCACTGGCGCTACGCCGCTTGGGGCGACTCGCAATACACCCTGGCGGACGACGGCAATCATTTGAACGCGGCCGCAGCTCTCGAGGGGCAGTGGACGCGCACTTCGACCGCAATCCCGTCAGGCCAAGAAGGCCCGCCGGTGTCGCCAACCGACGTCCCGATCAATCCGCTGGACCTATTCTTCTAGGGCATGTTGCATTCAACTGTGAGCGCCCCCCTCCCCGCGCGCGGGGAGAGGGTTGGGGTGCGCTGGAAATCTTCGCAGATTCGGGCCAAAGCGAACATGCAAGGGGTCGAGTCATTGGCCGCGACGTTGCGGCTCGTCGCCTAGCCCCTCATCCTAACCTTCTCCCCGTAACCGGCACGGCTGTCCGGGGAAATTTAGACATAGCTGAAAGTCATTTGGTTGGGCGAGGATCGATCTCTTCGGGCGCGGGGGTTGACGGGCGGCGGCTTGTGGATGGCGGCGATGTGTCGGCGCTCGGATGGCGGCGATGTGTCGGCGCTCGAAGAGGCACTGGCTCACGAGATCGGCGAACCTGAGGACTGGCATGGCGATGCGATGGCTTCTGAGTGCGATACGCAGCAGCGCATAGGCGACCATGGCGGCCAGGATTTGCAGGCGGATCGCGTTGTCGTTGTTGCCCAGGAACTTGCGGATCTTGAGATGTTGCTTGATCCAGCGGAACAGCAGTTCGATCTGCCAGCGGCCCTTGTAGAGGGCGGCGATCTCGACAGCGGAGCGTTCCAGGTCGTTGGTCAGAAGGGTGATGGCCTCGCCCTCCTGGCGCTCGACGCGCAGGCGGCGCAGTCTGATCGGCAGTTTGGAGTCGCCTTTGCTGGCCAGGCTCACTTCGGCGTCGTCGAGAATGACGAAGCCGTCGCCCTGCGGCAAGGCGACGGGGCGCGCGCCGACGACCTTCAGACCCATGTTGCTCTTGGGCCGCGTGATGAAGCGCGATCCGGCGTCGGCGATCGCCTTCCACCAGCCGTAATGGCAATAGCCCTTGTCGAACACGTAGGTCGCTCCGGCCTCGATCGCGATCTGGCGGCCTATCTGAGCGTCGTTGACGTTGGCGTCGGTGATGTCGAGGATGCGCGGGCAGTCGGTCTTCGGGTCGTAGACGACGTGCGCCTTCATGCCGCGCACGCGTCCGTTCGACTTGGCCCAGGCGCAAAGTTTGCCCAAGGGGATGGGGGTCGAATCGATCAAGCGCAGCATCGCCGCGCCGTCGCGGCGGGTCTGCCGGTCCAGCTGACCCGCCACCAGGCTGAAGGTCTCGGCGAAGACGGCGACGGGGCGCCGTCGGTTGGCGTCCGACAAAGTCGAACGCACGAGTGGCCCGCTGGCCGTGTGGTAATGATGCTGGCGATTGGCGTTCCAGATCGCCTCCAGGCCGCGCAGGCTGTCGGCGGAGCTGAACTGAGCAAAGACCAGCGCCACCAGATGATCCCAACTCCTGAACGATTTGTCGTAGGAATCGCCGCCGTGGCGAGCGACAACCGTCGCGAATTGGCGTCGATTGATGGGTTCAAGAAGCTTGCCGAAGATGCTAGGTGTGAAGTGCATGCCCCGTCCTTTTTCTGAGTCTCGCAAACACAGAATAGGCGGAAAAAGTCCCGCACCCCCTTTCCCCGGACAGCCGTGCCGTAACCGGGGAGAAGGGACGCCGAGCGTCGACCTCGTCGCAGGACGCGCTACGCCAACTTCGATCGCGCCGCGCCTGGCGGCGGCTGGGGAGCGCGGCAAGACAGAGCTTTGCTTGTCTCGCGTTCGCTCGATGACCAGCGCCGACAACCGAAATCGCGAAGCGTGCAGCATGCCCCCGTAAGCCAGGACCTATCTTTCTAACCCACATCGCCTTTTTACTTGCGTAACTCTATATGAAGGAAGGCGGAAGAGCTTTTCGTTTAGCAGAGCAAACTCTTCGTCGCTAAACGCACCGGTTACACCGATAGAGTAGCAGCTGCATTTCTTCGTGTCTTCCGCGTTTCCCTCGTTATGTAGCATGCACGCATAAAAACTCTTGTCCTTGAATTCTTCTCTAGAGAATGCAAGGCCATAATTCGGATGATCGATAACGCTTAATAGAACGGCGGCAGCCAATACGTAACGCCATCTCATCCGTGATCTCCAAATGCTAGTGTTTAACTGATGATTTGTATACGCACCAAAGACACAAATCCAGTTCAATTTGCCATGTTTTCAGGACATACTTCCCCCCTCGTTCGTGCGAGGCATCTGCTGTGCGGCTGGATTACAGAAAGCATAGTTATATTACCCCGGCGAGAAAAATCTACCTGAATACCGGTTCCGTGATTGGCAGGCGCCGAAATATTCGGCGTACTTGTTAACGCCCGAGCTATCGACAACGCCTGACAGTTTAGCTGCATCGCCTGCAAGTGTTGAGGCGCTCAAATATTCGGCGTATTTGCTAGCCTCTGCACGCGTAGCGGTATCCCATAAACTCCTGCAGAGGCGAGCTAAATTATCCCAGCGACCGTTCGAAAAAGAGTCGAAACCTCTGTCAACCATACAGCTGTTAACATAGAAGTTACGCAATTCGGCTTTATCGAGTTCCGGATGATCATCATACGCGAAACTTCCCGAATTTTCGGCAGAATTCATTTCAGCAGTGCATTGGTTCAAAGCGCTTTGTCTCTGGTCCATATACTCTGCAGTAGGCTCAACATATTTCGCGTAGCAATGTAACAGGAACCGATTGATCTCCGTACAATCGTGATACTCTAAATGTCCGGCGCCACTTACTGAGCATCCAGAACTTATTAAGCAGAAACTTATCGCAATTACAATTACGAAATACTGTCCAGCGTTCGCACATGCCTGGCCGCAAATTACGCGAACGGTCCCTTTTGAACGGGCAACCGCCCACTTCGTCGATATAGTTTCACATATTTCCTTCAAAGGCCTATACCATTGCCGCGAGAGCACAACCTTGAACGTCGCCAGCGGCGGATAAGCCCGGTCTCGATCCGAAGACGAACGCAATGAAGACATCAAGACGTCGAACATGCCCCAACCCCCGCAGCCCGTCCCCTTGCGCAACGGGGCGAGCTTCGATTACGCGTCGCGTTGGCGTCGCGCTTTACCCGACGTTTGCCCGATAGCACCGCGTTTCGCGGACATGCTCCGCCATTTTCCAGTTTTCGGCAACGCGGTACGGCGTCGCAGAACTCGCGAATCCCGCCGCTTTACGGGGGGTTACGAGTTACCGGTTAGGGTGACGCTGCACTTTACTCGCCCCGCCGCCGCGCCTCCCAACCCTCGGCGCGAATGCCCAAGATTCGGCGCGCAAGCTTCTGATTTCGCTCTCGCACGTCCGAAATAAGCCGCCCCCTTCCCCGACCGCCCCGCCCCTACTCCTTCACTCCTCGCACCCCCTCCAGCCTCGCCATCAACTCCCCCGCCTCGCCTGTCGCCGCGACCTGCTTCAGCCGGCTCTTCGCCCCCGCGACGAGCCGCGCCTTCGAGGCGGCGACGCCAAGCGTCTCGGCGATCAGCCGGCACAGCGCCTCGTTCGCCTTGCCGTCCTCCGGGGCGCTGCGCACGCGGACCAGCAGCACGCGCGTTCCGTCGGCGAGCGTCGCGACGCCGTCGATGGCGTCGCGGCCGCCCTTGGGGGTGAGGCGGCAGGCGATGACGACGCCGTCGGGCGTCGCGCGCCACGGCGCTGCGCTCATCGCCGCTTCTCGTCGCTCAACGGGTGCAGGTCGCGCACCATCGCCTTGGCGCGTTCGTCGAGCACGTGGGTGTAGATCTGCGTCGTCGAAATGTCGGCGTGGCCGAGCAGCTCCTGCACCACGCGCAGGTCGGCGCCGTTCTGCAAGAGGTGGCTGGCGAAGGCGTGGCGCAGCACGTGCGGGCTGACCCGCGCGGCGGCGATGCCCGCCGCGGCGGCGACCGTCTTCAGGTCGCGGGCGAAAGCCTGGCGCGTCAGGTGGCCGCTGTCGCTGTCGGCGGGGAACAGCCACGGGCCGGCGGCGGCGCCCGGCGCGTGCTTGTCGAGCAGATCGCGATAGGCCTTCATCGCCGCGCGCGCCGGGGCGGAGATCGGCGCGAGGCGTTCCTTGCCGCCCTTGCCGCGGACCGCGATCAGCGGCTGCTTGGCGCGCGCCGCCGATTTCGGCAGCGCGACGAGTTCGGAGACGCGCAGGCCCGAGGCGTAGAGAAGTTCGATCAGGCAGGCCATGCGCGCCGCGGCGAGGCGTTCGCGCGGCGGTCGCTCCGACGCCTCCAGCCCCTCGCGCGCGACCGCGATCAGGCGATCGACCTCGGCGACGCTGAGGATCTTGGGCAGCGGGCGGGCGCGGCGCGGCCCCTCGATCGCCAGCGTCGGATCGTCGCCGCGCCGGCCCTCGACATAGAGATATTTGTGGAACTGGCGCACCGCCGACAGCCGACGCGCCAGCGAAGCGGCGGCCAGGCCCGCCGCGCCGCGCGCGGCGATGAAGGCGCGCACGTCGGCGCTGGAAGCTTTCGCCGCGCTCAGCGCCCGCGCGGCGAGGAAGTCCGCATAGTCGTAAAGATCGCGCCGGTAGGCTTCGAGGGTGTTGCGCGTCGCGCCGCGCTCCGAGGCGATCGCCTCGAGAAAGGACTCGACGAGGCGACGATCCCCGGCCGGCCGCGGCGCGCTCACGGCGGCGCCTTGGAGAGGTTGACGGTCTGCGTCATTTCGCGCGGCTCCACCTTCACATTCGCCACCAGCGCGGTCATGCCGGCGTAGGCCAGGCCGGCGAGCACGGCGAGGATGAGGAGAAAGCGGAAGAGACTAGGCACGGGATTCGTCCAAGATCGCGGCGACAGGGCGGCGCGTTCGTCGGCGGCTCTCTAGCACAAATTCCTGTCGCTTGCGCCACGACGCGCGCGCCGCCTGCCGCTAAATTTCGCCGCGGGCCTTGACGCGCGAAGGAAGAATGAGGGATGGGGAGCATCGTCATCGGGCGGCGATGGCGCGCGGACACGGGACGCAGCGGGCACAATCGAGGGCGCTCCATGATCGAGGCGCGACGGCGCGTTCTCCAGGCGGCGATGTCCGCGGCGACCGGCGCGAGCGCGGCGTGAGCGCCGACGCAAAAGTCTCGGCCGCGGTCGAGCCTCGGCCGGGATCGGCGGGCGAAATTTTCCTCGTCTTCCTCAGGC